>JBIKJU010000068.1:0-9609 GCA_044360745.1 Chitinophagales bacterium | reverse complement strand
TCAAACCATACCCCTTTCAATTAGAGATTTTGGAAAAGCTTGAAGTGGAAAGGAATGTACACGATAGAAATAGAAATTTAGTCGTGGCAGCAACTGGAACTGGCAAAACGGTCATTTCGGCTTTTGATTATAAGAATTTCAAACAAAACAAAAAATCAGCAAAGCTTTTGTTTTTGGCACACCGAAAAGAAATCTTAACACAGTCTCTATCTACTTACAAAGGAATATTAAGAGATAATAATTTTGGAGAATTGTGGGTGGATGGCCTCGAGCCTTCTAGTTATGAATATGTCTTTGCTTCTATTCAAACCTTGAATAATAAATTATCCAATTTAAACTTATCGCCAGAATATTTTGATTATATCGTGGTAGATGAGTGCCATCACCTCACTGCAAATAGTTATCGCGGAATTATAAATTATTTTAAACCTAAAGTTCTTTTAGGTTTGACTGCCACACCGGAAAGAATGGATGGTGGTGACATTCAAGAAGATTTTCATAACAAAATTGCAGCCGAAATTCGACTGCCTGAGGCATTGAATAGAAAATTGTTATGTCCATTTCAATATTTTGGAATTACAGATAGTATTGATTTATCACAGGCTACTTGGGAACGAGGCCGATATGTTCCAAGTCAGCTAACTAATATCTATACAGCAAATGATAGAAGGGTTTCTGAAATTGTTGATGCTTTAGAAAAATATACAAAAGACAAAACGGATGTTCGTGCAATAGGTTTTTGCGTTTCTATGGAACATGCAAAGTTTATGGCTGAAAAATTCTCTTTGGCAGGATTTAAAGCAGACTATCTCACCAGTGCGAATAATCAAAATCGAGATCTTGTAAGAAGCCAATTAATAAAAAAGGAACTCAACTATCTATTTGTGGTTGATATTTTTAATGAGGGAGTTGATATTCCCGAAATTGACACTGTTCTTTTTTTGAGGCCCACAGAAAGTTTGACAGTTTTCTTGCAACAATTAGGGCGTGGTTTAAGGTTAGCAGATGATAAAGACTGTTTAACTGTGCTTGATTTTGTCGGAAATGCAAGACCTGAATATAACTTTGAAAACAAATTCAGGGCATTAATAGGTAAAACAGCAACGACCGTTCAAAAAGAAATTGAAGATAACTTCCCTCATTTGCCGTTAGGTTGTTCTATTGTTCTTGAAAAGAAAGCCAAAGAAACAATTTTAGAAAATATTAAGGCTGCAACATCGCTTAATCGAAATCAACTTATTCTCAAAATCAAGAGCTTTAGTCATCAAACTACTTTAACCTTTAACCTCAAAAACTTTTTGTACTTCAATAATATTCCTATTCAAGCAATATACAAAAGAGGTAGTTGGAAGAGACTATGTCAAGAAGCAGGGATTATTGAAGATTTTGACAATACTAATGAGAAAGAAATTTTTTCAGCTATTTCCAATAAGTGGCTGTCATCTAGCTCAATAAGTTATTTCCGATTTGTCCTAATGTTAGCCAAAGAAAATTTTCAAGTTAAATTATCTAGTTTGGATGAAAACGAAAAAACTATGTTATTGATGCTTCATTATGATGTTTGGCAAAAAGAAGGTCGTTTTAAATCAGTTGAAGTTAGTATAAAAGCCATAAGTAAAAACAAAATATTAGTTGAGGAAATAATCGAAGTGCTTGAAATTTTAATTGACCAGATTGACTTCATAGAAGTAGATGTTATTTTGCCTTATAAACAACCTTTGAAGGTTCATGCTAGATACACAAGAGATCAAATTTTAGTAGCTTTCGGTTTTTCAACCTTTGAAAGAAAATCATCAAGTCGTGAAGGAGTCGCTTTTAGTAAGGAATTAAATACAGAACTACTTTTTATCAATTTAATAAAATCGGAAGAAAACTTTTCTCCAACTACAATGTACGATGATTATGCAATTAGTGAACAGCTATTCCATTGGCAAAGTCAAAACTCAGCAGGTCCTGAAACATCGAGAGGTATATCGTACATAAAACATCAAGAAAACAACAAAAAAATCCTATTATTTGTAAGAGAAAAAGCAAATGATGAATTCGGTAATACCATGGGATATGTTTTTGTTGGAGAGGGAAAATTGAAGGAACATTACGGAGCTAAACCAATGAGTATTAAATGGGAACTAAATGAACCAATGCCACATTATTTATGGAAGGATGCTGCTAAACTTAGTGTAGGATAGTGAAATTTATCCCATTGCAAAATCATTTTTTTAGCAAAGCTTTAGTTGAAATCGAACCGATAATAAAAAAGTAAAATTACATCAAACACCCACAACCATGACCCTCTCCTTCACCAACCCAATCGAATTTGACGATCAGCGTGTAAAAACGAAAGTAATCGTAGAAACATCATTCTCAAAAGAAATCAGAATAGCCATGAGGGCTGGCCAGCAGATGAAAGAACACAAAACCCCTTATCCGATTATTATCCATGTGCTGGAGGGTGAGATAGACTTGGGTGTAAATGGTCAGATACACAATATGAAATCAAACGATATCATTTCACTGGAGGGAGATATCCCCCACGACTTATCAGCAAAGCTAGACACTGTGATTCGTCTGAGCCTTTCCAAGCATGATAAGGTAGAGCGAGTAGAAAAAATAGCGGACCTCTAAAACAAAAAAAGCGACCAGATATCTGATCGCTTTTTTGTATGATGTTTTTGGAAATTTACTTTGTTCCTAAAGCTACTCTTTTGAAAGCTGTAGCCACTAACCCTTTTTCTGCTTCTGCAAGGTATTGAGTTACGGTTTTGCTACCATCTTTTACGAATGGCTGAGTCAATAGTGTATTTTCTTTTAAGAAACTGTTAGCGGCACCTTCTGCTATTTTAGCTAAGATGTTTTCAGGTTTTCCTGCTGCTACTGCTTTCTCTTTAGCGATAGCTACTTCTCTATCGATCACATCTTGTGCTACTTGAGAAGCATCTAATGCTAGAGGGTTCATTGCCGCTACTTGCATAGCCACGTCTTTTCCTGCAGCAGTGTTTGCATCAGAGATAGGGTTATTCATCGCTACTAAAACTCCGATTTTGTTACCAGCGTGGTTATAAGCCACCAATGATTCTCCAGTAAGAGTTTCATAAGCTGAAAGTTGGATAAGTTCGCCTATCGCAGATACTTTTTCTTGCAATTTGTCAGCTACAGTCACACCATCCATTGGTTGAGCCAATAAAGCCTCTTTAGAGTCGCATTTTGAGTTTAAGGCTATGTTTGCTATAGTGTGTGCAAAAGCTCTAAAATCTTCGTTTTTAGACACGAAATCAGTTTCGCAAGAAATGTAAGCAATCACACCAAACTTTGCGCTTGCATCAGTAAGGGCTACTATACATCCTTCAGTTGTTTCTCTACCAGCTCTAAGTTCAGCGATTTTGGCACCTTTTTTTCTAAGGTAGTCAAATGCTGCTTGAATATCGCCATTAGATTCTGTAAGGGCTTTTTTACAATCCATCAATCCTGCACCGGTCATGTTGCGCAGTTCGTTTACTTGTGCTGCTGTGATTTGCATATTATTTTATTTTTTGTTTATAAGTTTAAAATGGAATAGGGTATAAAAGAACTTAGCAAATCAGTCAATCACACCAGTTTTATCTGCTATGATTAGCCAATTTGCTAAGCAAATTAATTAATCATTATTTTCTTGGGCCTCCTCCTCCTGCTGGTTTGCCGCTACGTTTGCGTGGAGCTCCTGCACCGCTTTTTTTCTTTTCGCCTTCAGCGCCATCTCCATCGCCATCAAATCTGATTCTGTCGTTAGTTTCTTCTTCTTGAGAATCATCGTCTTTAGCATCAGTTTCTCTTTCAGAAAGACCTTCTGCTATAGCATCAGCTAGAAAGTTAGTGATAGCAAATATAGATTTAGAAGCATCATCGTTTCCTGGAATTGCAAAGTCTACTTTAGTAGGATCGCAGTTGGTATCGACTAGACCAAAGGTATTTACGTTTAGTCGTTGTGCTTCTTTCAATGCGATATGCTCATGTCCGATATCTACTAAAAAGACAGCAGCTGGCACTCTGTTTAGGTTGGCGATACCACCCAATACTCTTTCCATTTTTGCTTTTTCACGAGAAAGAACCAAACGCTCTTTTTTCGTTACACTGTTTAGTGAAGTATCAGCAAGCATTTTATCGATGCTTTGCATTTTTTTGATAGACTTACGTATAGTACTAAAGTTAGTCAACATACCTCCCAACCATCTGTCTGTTACGTATGGCATATTAACTCGTGTAGCAGCTTCGCGCACTACTTCTTTAGCTTGTTTTTTTGTAGCTACGAAAAGTACTTTACGGCCAGACTTGGCTATAGATTTAGCAGCAGCAGCAGCTTCTTCTAGCTTTTCGATAGTTTTGTTAAGGTCTATTACGTGTACTCCTTTGCGCTCAGCAAATATATATGGAAGCATTTTTGGATTCCATTTTCTACGAAGGTGACCGAAGTGTACACCGGCCTCTAGCAATTGTTGATGTGTTATTTTAGACATGCTTATCACTTTTATTTTATTCAACCAAAAATTAACGTTTAGAGAATTGCTCTTTCTTACGAGCTTTACGAAGACCAGTTTTCTTTCTTTCTACTACTCTTGCATCTCTTCTAAGAAGTTTTGCTTTTTTGAGTGGTGGACGATTTTCTTCGTTTTCTTTTACAAATGCTCTTGCTATTCCTAGCACTATCGCTTCTGCTTGACCTTTCACACCACCACCAGCTACGTTTACGCTGACGTCATATTGAGATCCAGTTTCGATAGTTGCTACTACAGCTTCTAATTTACGTTGTAGATGGTCTACTGGGAAGTACGCTTTGTACTCTTTACCATTTACGATGATTTCTCCCGAACCTTTAGTCAACGTCACTCTGGCGATCGCTGCTTTTCTTCTGCCTACGGTTTTGTTCAATTCCATTATATTAATGATTTAGGTTTTTGAGCTGAATGTGGATGTTCTGCCTCGGCATAAACAAACAGTTTTCTAAACAATTGGCTACCCAAGGTTCCTTTTGGCAACATTCCTTTCACCGCCATTTCGATAAGCTCGTTAGGGTTTTTAGCAATGATGTCTTTAGGAGAGCGAAAACGCTGTCCGCCCGGAAAACCTGTGTAGTGAACTCTATCTTTAGTGTTCATCTTGTTTCCTGTTAATCTTACTTTTCCGCTGTTGATCACGATTACATAATCGCCACAATCAGCATTTGGAGTAAAAGTAGGTTTGTGTTTACCTCTTAGTACCGAAGCTATTTTAGTAGCCATACGTCCTAAGGTTAGATTTTCTGCATCTACTATAAACCACTCTCTTTTCACCTCCTCAGCAGATACTGATTTTGTTTTGTAACTTAATGCGTCCATTATCTGTGTTTTTAATTTATCGTCTTGAAAAATGGATTGCAAAAGTAGATTTCTCCTCCATTTTTACAAACTTTTTCCACACTATTTTTTACGCTACCTACACAAAACACTGATAATCAATCGAAATATGGCAAAATTTATATTAACACTGAAAGCCAGCTGGGCTTGTTTTTGAAGAAAATTCATTCTGGACAGCCCAAAAAAGGGTGTGCTGAATAAAATACAAAGCTATATTTACAACAATCAAATAAGAAATAGGTGAGCTTTTCGTTTAATTTTAGGTGGAGTCTTTTGGTTTTGTTATTGTTTATTTTGTTTGGCTATAATAGCGTTATTAGCCTATGGGATCAAGATGAGGCGGCCTATGCGGGTTTTGCGATGCAAATGCTAAAAACAGGCGATTGGATAGAGCCACAGTTTTTTTGGAGCGAAATTCACCGAAAAACACCCCTGCATTTTTGGTGGGTGGGGCTCAACTTCAAGCTCTTTGGCGTCAATCATTTTGCGCTGCGATTGAGCTCGGTATTGAGTGTACTCATCACGCTTTCGACACTTTATTTTTTAGCAAAGAAAAAATTTAACGAATCTGTAGCGTTTTTAGCCGTTGCTATTTTGGCGGGTTCTTTTTTGATAGTGCCTATGGCGAAAATCGCAGTAACGGATGCAACACTTTTAGCCTGCTCTACCTTGGCTGTTTATTTTTTAGATAAAGTTTTGACTGGAGAAAAACTAAAAGACATTGTTTTATTTTGGGTGTTTGTCGCTTTGGGATTGTTGACCAAAGGACCACCTATTGTCTTGTTTTTATTAGTGTTTGTGGCCTTTCTTTTGTTGTTTGACAGTAGAAGAAAAAACTTAATCTCACTCCATCCTTGGTTTTTTGGCCCACTAGCTTTTGCTCCGCTTATATATTGGGGGTATATATCTTACCAAAAAGATGGAGGGGTGTTTGTTCAATGGCTGATAGATTGGTATATATTGAAAAGAGTGGGAGGTAGTGTGCTTGGACAATCGGGAATACCAGGCACACATCTATTGACTATTCTTCTTTGTTTTTTGCCGTTTTGGTGGTGGCTGCCATCGCTTTATACTCTACTAAAGAAGCAACAAAAAGAAAGAGATTCTTCGATTCTTTTTGTAGTGGCTTGGTTTGTGGCTGGTTGGTTTTTATATGAGTGGACCCCGAGCAAATTGCCGACCTATGTGCTAACTGCTCATGTCCCCTTCGCGCTATTATTGGCTATTGGCATCTCGTCTTCGGAAGCTAAAAATCCTACTATTGTTTGGAGGGCTTTGGTGAGTTTGCTTTTGTCGATCGTTGGGTTAGCCATCGTAGCTTTGCCGATATATTTTAAACTTCCGCTTTTTAGCACCGCACTCATTGTATCATCGGGGATTGCGCTTTTGGTTTTATTGCTTTTTATTTTCAAACAACAAAACAAACAACAGCTCATCACACAGCAATTGGCTTTCGCGCTTCTACTTCAGCTATCGGTGTGGTGTGTGGTGATACCTCAGATAGATCATCTTCGGAATGCTACACGACAGACAGCAGGTTTTTTAGCGCCAAAAATAAGTAAAGAAGCGCCAATTTATATCGGTCAAAACTACGGCATGCCTCCATCTTTGCCGTTTTATTTGATGCAGCATTTTAGATATGTAACAGAAGAAACAAGTGTCGAAAATCTTTTGACTTTATATCAGCAAAAATCTGAAATCGGCTTCATTCTTTCAAAAGAACAATACGAGGCATTAGCAGAAAAAACTACGATTGAGAATGTAAAGCAAATAGCTTCTTTGATGACTGACCGCAAAGAAAAGGCTGATTATTATTTAGTGTGGAAGGGAATCAAATAAAAATGCTAAAAACGTTTTTATCTTCGTACAAGAAATGAATAAAATTTAAAACAAATTTAAGTAATCAAGAATAAAATTTATTATATTTATCCTAAATTATGGAACAGCTAGTTATTGATATATCATCTAAAAAAGATGCCGCCTTAATAAAAGAGCTTTTGAAAAAATTTAAAGGAGTTGAGGTGAATGATTTTTCTTCACCATTGACATCATCACAGATTCAAAAGAGAATAGAAATGGGTATTGCTGATGCCGACAACGGGAGAGTGAAACCTTGGAAAGAAGTAAAAGAAAAACTATTGAAACGAACAAGGGCAAAATAGAATGAATATGTTAGAAGTTGTCATATCTTCAAGGGCAGAACTTTCTTTAAACACTATAATTGACTTTTACATAAACGAATATTCTCCAGAAAGAGCAAATAAAGTTATTCAGTCTATTAACAAAGAGTTTCAAAACATAGCTAAAAACCCAAGAAGTTTCTCAATCTGTTTTGATATAAAAGAACCATCTGATAAGATTAGACAGGCGATTGTTTATAGCACATTTAAAATAGTTTTTAGAATTCAAAAAGATAAGATTGATATACTTGAAGTTTTTCATGGAAAACAAAATCCGAGAAAGTTAAAACGAAGACTCAAAGAATAATTCTCGAATTTTACCTTTTGTCAAAAACTAGATTGCAACAAAACAACTTTAAATTTCTAACCCATACTTTTTAGCCGTATCCGCTGCTATTTCATACCCAGCATCAGCATGACGGATGACACCCATAGCGGGGTCGTTGTGAAGTACGCGCGATAGCCTTCGGTGGGCATCGGCTGTGCCATCGGCCACTATGACCATACCAGCATGAAGCGAATAGCCCATGCCTACACCACCTCCGTGATGAAACGACACCCAACTCGCTCCTCCAGCGGTGTTGATGAGAGCGTTGAGAATCGGCCAATCGGCTACAGCATCAGAGCCATCGAGCATAGCCTCTGTTTCACGATTGGGCGATGCTACAGAGCCTGTGTCTAAATGATCTCTTCCAATCACTATAGGGGATTTTAGTTCACCATTTTTCACCATGTCATTAAATGCTAATGCCGCTTTTTCTCTATCGCCCATGCCCAGCCAACATATGCGTGCCGGTAGACCTTGAAAAGCGATTTTTTCCTTTGCTAAATCTAACCATCGCAATAGACCTGTATCAGTCGGAAAAAGTTCTTTTAGTTTTTGATCGCAGGCATAGATGTCAGCAGGGTCGCCACTCAAAGCTACAAAACGAAAAGGTCCTTTGCCTTCACAAAATAATGGGCGAATGTACGCTGGCACAAAGCCTGGAAAAGCAAAGGCGTTTTCGACATGTCGTTTGTCCTTCGCTTGTCCTCGGAGGTTGTTGCCATAGTCGAAAGTAATGGCTCCTTTTTCTTGGAGGGCAATCATCAATTTTACATGATGAGCCATAGTGTCTAGCGATTGCTTTATATATTCTGCGGGGTTGGCTTCACGCAGTGCGAAAGCCTCGGTTACACTCATGTTTTCTGGAAAATAACCAATTAGTTCGTCATGCGCAGAGGTTTGATCGGTGAGCGTATCTGGTATGACGTTTCGTTCTAAAAGTCGTTCTAATAAATCTACGATATTACATAAAGCGCCTACTGACAGGGCTTCTCCATCTTGTTTCGCCTTTAATGCGCGGTCTATCGCCTCATCTATATCTTTGAAATAGACATCTAAATATCTCGTTTCTATGCGTTTTTGAATGCGCCATTCTTCTACTTCAGCTATGAGCGCTACACCTTCATTCATAGTGATAGCAAGAGGTTGAGCGCCACCCATACCGCCCAAGCCTGCAGTTACATTCAGCTTTCCTTTGAGCGAAGGTACACCAAAGTGTTTATTGGCGAGAGATAAGTAAGTTTCGTAGGTGCCTTGCACGATACCTTGCGAACCAATGTAAATCCAAGAGCCAGCAGTCATTTGTCCGTACATCATCAAGCCTTTTTGTTCTAGTTCTCTGAAATGTTCCCAGGTTGCCCACTTGCCCACAAGATTAGAGTTGGCGATAAGCACACGAGGAGCGTCTTTATGCGAACGCAAAATACCTACTGGTTTTCCACTTTGCACGATTAAGGTTTCGTCTTCTTCGAGCGATTTTAGACTTGCGATAATTTTATGTAGCGACTCGTGATTTCGAGCGGCTTTGCCTAAACCTCCATATACGATAAGGTCTTCGGGGCGCTCTGCTACTTCAGGGTCGAGATTGTTTAATAACATTCTGAGCGCGGCTTCTTGCACCCAGCCTTTGCATTGGAGAGTATTGCCCGTAGGAGTAGTGGGTATGGTAGATGTAGTAATCATAATATGGTCAAAAATACGTTTTTGGGTGGAATGTGCAAGTTGAAGAGAACGATTT
>JBIKJU010000067.1:0-9618 GCA_044360745.1 Chitinophagales bacterium | reverse complement strand
AGACAGAAGGAAGGAGCGAAGATTTTAAAGCACATTTCTGTGGTACTCACTTCTTTAACCCACCACGATACTTAAGGTTATTAGAGATTATCCCTACTCCTGATACACACAAGGAGGTTGTAGATTTCTTAATGAATTATGGTGATTTATATCTTGGAAAACAAACTGTTTTGTGCAAAGATACTCCTGCTTTCATAGCCAATAGAATAGGTGTATTTAGTATAGCTGCAGTAATCAAGTTGATGCAAGAAATGGACTTAACTATTGATGAAGTAGATGCTCTTACAGGTACATTAATCGGGAAACCTAAATCAGCTACATTCAGAACAACTGATGTAGTAGGCTTAGATACTATGATAAAAGTAATGCAAGGTGCTTACAACAATCTTCCAAATGATGAGTACAGAGACGTGCTTCAAGTTCCTGATTGGATTTTGAAAATGAATGAAAATAAATGGTGGGGCGATAAGTCTGGTCAAGGTTTTGGTAAAAAAGAAAAAGGCGAAGGGGGCAAAAAATCATTCTCTACATTGGATTGGAAAACACTGGAGTATAAACCAAGTGAAAGACCAAAATCTGCCACCATAGAAATAGGGAAAAACATCGAAGATCTTAAACAACGATTAGTTGCAGTGTCAAAATCAAAAGACAAACATGGCGACTTTTTGCGTAAGGTGACCTACTATGTTTCTTCTTATATTTCATTGCGTATCCCAGAAATAGCCAATGAATTATATCAAGTTGATGATGCTATGCGTGCAGGATTTAGATGGGAACTTGGTCCATTTGAGCAATGGGATATCATAGGTGTACAAACAGTAGCAAATGGAATGAAAGAAGCAGGATTTAAAGTAGCTCCATGGGTAGATGAAATGTTAGCTGCTGGCAATACTCATTTTTACAAAGTAGAAAATGGTGTTCGTAAATTTTATGATATACCATCAAAATCTTATAAATCTATTCCGGGTAGAGAAAGTTTTATCATTCTTCCAGATTTGCAATCTTCAAAAAAACCATTGTGGAAGAATGCAGCTTGCAGAGTAGATGACCTTGGTGATGGGGTATTGAATGTATCTTGGAATACCAAAATGAATTCTCTAGGAGGTGAAGTTTTAGAAGCAATCAATAAAGGTATCGACATTGCTGAAAACGAAGGTTGGAAAGGATTAGTGCTTGGTCACGAAGGTGAAAATTTTTCAGCAGGTGCTAATCTGGCCATGATTTTGATGATGGCTATCGAAGAAGATTGGGATGAACTAGACTATGCTATTCGTGCTTTCCAATATACTATGACTCGCACTCGCTTCTCATCTATCCCAGTAGTGGCAGCCACTAAAAATCTAACATTAGGTGGAGGATGTGAAATGAGTATGCATGTTGACTCTGCTGTAGCTTCTGCTGAAACATACATTGGTTTGGTGGAAGTAGGTGTGGGGCTTATACCTGGCGGAGGAGGTACAAAAGAATTAGCTCTAAGAGCTTCTGATGCTTATTATAATGGTGACCCTCAAATTCCAACTATAGCTCAGAAGTTTGAGCAAATAGCAACAGCTAAGGTAGCTACATCAGCTTCAGAAGCTTTTACAATGGGTATTTTTGATGCAAAAAAAGATAGAATAGTAATGAATACAGATCGTCATTTATCAGTAGCAAAAGAAAGAGCTCTTGAATTGTTTAATGCTGGATATACACAACCGCGCATGAGAGATGATGTGCAAGTATTAGGTAAAACAGGTCTTTCAGCTTTGTATGCAGGAGCAGCATCTTTCAAAGTAGCAGGATATGCATCTGAACATGATGAAAAGATAGCAAGAAAAATTGCTTATGTCCTGTGTGGAGGAGATTTGTCTACAGCATCTGTTGTAACAGAGCAATACCTACTTGATTTAGAAAGAGAAGCATTTCTTTCATTATGTGGCGAAAAGAAAACGCTTGAAAGAATTCAGTCGATATTGACAAAAGGTAAACCACTGAGAAACTAGATTTTAGATATGCGACTTTTAGATGTTAGATAAAAAGATAAAATGGCTCATAATTTGAAAAAGTTGACGATATGGAATGAAGCTATAGAATTAGCTAAGGACATCTATGGAGAAACGTCATCTTTCCCAAAGGAAGAGCGTTTTGGATTGACTTCGCAAATGAATAGATCTTCCGTATCTGTTGCTTCTAATATTGCTGAGGGTGCTGGTAGAAATAATCCTAAAGAATTGTATCAATTTTTAGGAATGGCTAATGGATCTTTAAATGAACTCTTAACTCAAATGTTTTTTTCAAACAAAATTGGATTTGTCAAGGATGAAAAGTTGATTTGTTTTGAAAGTAAAATAGAAAAGATACAACGAAGTATTAGTAATTTAAAGAAAACATTGATTCAAAAATCCAGCATCAAAACATCAGATATCTAATAGTCTAACATCTAATATCAAACAAACAAAAATTCAAAAATAAAATAAAAATCAAAATCATGCAAGAAGCATATATAGTAGCCGGGTTTAGAACGGCAATAGGAAAAGCAAAAAAAGGAGGGTTTAGATTTACTACTCCAGTCGACTTAGGATATGAAGTAATTAAAAGTTTATTGGCAGCTGTGCCACAACTTGACCCTACTCGTATCGATGACTTAATTGTTGGAAATGCTGTGCCTGAGGCAGAGCAAGGATTGCAAATGGCTAGATGGATAGCCGTTAGGGCTTTACCACACTCTGTACCAGGGGTCACAGTAAATAGATATTGTGGTTCGGGTATTGAAACCATAGCATTAGCTACAGCAAAAATAAGAAGTGGAATGGCTGAGTGTATTATTGCAGGTGGTGCTGAGTCTATGTCATTAGTGCCAACTGTAGGGTATAAAACTGTTCCAAATTTTGAAATAGCAAAAAGTCACCCAGAATACTATATCGGTATGGGACTTACTGCTGAAGAGGTGGCAAAAAAATATGGTGTAACTCGAGAAGATCAAGATCAGTTTTCTTTAGCATCACATCAAAAAGCATTTGCAGCAATTGATGCAGGAAAATTTAAAGAGGAAATAGTGCCTGTAGAGGTAGAAGAAGTCTACTTTGAAGGTGGTAAAAAGAAATCTAAAAAATATGTAGTGTCTGAAGATGAAGGACCAAGAAAAGATACATCGCTCGAAGGACTTGGAAAGTTAAAACCTGCTTTTAGTCCTACAGGATCAGTGACAGCTGGGAACTCCTCTCAAACCAGTGATGGCGCTGCTTTCGTAATCGTAATGAGCGAAAGAATGGTCAATGAATTGGGATTAAAACCAGTTGCTAGATTAGTAACTGCGGCATCAGTAGGAGTAGACCCTACTATCATGGGTATAGGCCCAGTAGTGGCTATTCCAAAAGCTTTGAAACAAGCTGGAATGAGCTTAGGAGATATAGATTTGTTTGAACTTAATGAAGCTTTTGCTGCTCAATCATTAGCTGTAATCAGAGAGGCTGGATTAAATCCAGATATCATCAATGTTAATGGTGGTGCTATTGCTCTTGGCCATCCTCTAGGATGCACAGGTGCTTGGTTAACTCAGAAGTTGAATAATGAACTTAGAAGAAGAAATAAAAAATATGGTATGGTAACAGCTTGTATAGGTGGAGGTCAAGGCATAGCTGGTATTATTGAAAGAATTAATTAATAATCAAAAAGTAATAATTTTATGTCAACTAAAGTAGTAAAAAACGAAGTGCTCAAAGGAGGGGAATTTCTAGTGAAGGAATCTTCATTTGAAGATGTGTACACACCAGAGCAATTGACTGAAGAGCAAAAGATGTTTGCTCAAACTACCCATGATTTTATACAGTCTAGAGTCCTTTCAAACCTCCTAAAAATTGAAAAGCAAGAGCCAGGTTTGACTGAGCAGTTATTGATAGAATCAGCTGAGCTAGGACTTCTAGGAGCATCAGTGCCTGAAGAGTTTGGCGGTATGGGTGTGGACATAGCTACTGATTCAGCCATCAACGAGGAGATCGGGAAAGGTCATTCGTTTGCTGCCTCATATGCTGCGCATACAGGAATAGGAACTTTGCCAATTTTGTATTTTGGTACAGAAGAGCAAAAAAATAAATATCTACCAGGCTTAGTTGATGGGAGTTTAAAAGCCGCTTATTGTCTTACTGAGCCAGGCT
This sequence comes from Chitinophagales bacterium, assembly GCA_044360745.1. Classification (GTDB taxonomy): domain Bacteria; phylum Bacteroidota; class Bacteroidia; order Chitinophagales; family LD1; genus CALAYL01. Next base: position 5,485 of record JBIKJU010000067.1, on the reverse strand, counting down.
CTGGTAGCGATGCACTTGGTGCAAAATCTAAAGCTGTTTTGTCTAAAGATGGTAAATTTTATATCCTCAATGGACAAAAAATGTGGATCACCAATGGTGGTTTTGCAGACCTTTTCACTGTATTTGCAAAAATTGATGGAGAGAAGTTTACAGGCTTTATAGTTGATGCTAAAAGTGAAGGTATATCACTTGGTAGCGAAGAAGACAAATTAGGTATAAAAGGATCTTCTACTAGACAAGTATTCTTTAACAATGTGAAAGTCCCTGTCGAAAACTTATTGGGTGAAATAGGGAAGGGGCATAAAATAGCTTTTAATGTATTGAACATTGGTCGCTACAAGTTATGTGTTTTGGCGTTAGGAGGTTCAAAAGCTGCCACAACTACAGCTGTTAAATATGCTAATGAGCGTATACAATTTAATGTCCCTATTTCTTCGTTTGGTGCCATTAAGTATAAACTTGCTGAAATGGCTGTTAAAATCTATGCATGCGAGTCAGCTACATATCGTACAGCTGGTCTTATAGATAATAAAATTAGTGAGTTAGTTGCGAAGGGAGCAGATAAAGTCCAAGCAAAATTGCAAGCTGCCGAGGAGTATTCAATAGAATGCGCTATTCTTAAAGTTTTCGGATCGGAGGTGTTGGACTATGTAGTAGATGAGGCTGTACAAGTTTTTGGGGGTACAGGATTTAGTGAAGAATACCCAGTAGCTAGAGCTTATAGAGATGCACGTATCAATAGAATTTTTGAAGGTACTAATGAAATCAATCGATTACTTTCGGTAGGTATGATGGTCAAAAAATCTATGAAAGGAGAAATAGACATGTTTACTCCAGCTATGGCAGTGCAAAAAGAATTGATGAGTGTGCCAGATTTCAGCACATCATCTTCTGATGATTATTTTTCAGCAGAGAAAAAGGCATTGGCTAATGTAAGAAAAGCGATATTGATGACTGCGGGTGCTGCTGTTCAAAAATTTATGCAGGATTTAGAAAAGCAACAAGAAATAATGATGTGTGTATCAGATATGCTTATTGAATTGTTTGCTTCTGAATCAGCGATGTTGAGAACAGAGCGATTGGTTCAAACACAGGGCGAAGAAGCTTCCTCACTACAAATTGATTTGACTCGTGTTTATATTTCTGATGCTATCGAACGAATCAATCTTCATGGAAAACATGCTATTATTTCTTTTAATGAAGGCGATGTACTAAGAGTAATGTTGATGGGATTAAAACGATTTACTAAATATGAGCCATTTGACACTATTGCTGCTAGACGTAGAATAGCTGATAAAATGATAGCTGAAAATGCTTGGTGTTTCTAGTCTATTGTTTTTAGGAATTTTATTTACGTTCTTTAATGATGTCATCTACAACCGCAGGGTCTAGAAGTGTAGTGGTGTCGCCAATATTTTCGATTTCGTTTTCAGCTATTTTGCGGAGTATTCTACGCATTATTTTTCCACTTCTGGTTTTGGGTAAGCCTGCTACGATTTGTATTTTATCTGGCTTTGCGAATGCTCCTAAAAATTTTGCAACTACATCCAAAATCTCTTTTTCAAGTACATCATTTTTTAATGTATTATTTTGACAAATCACAAAAGTATAAATCCCCTGTCCTTTGATGTCATGTGGATAGCCGACTACAGCACTTTCAATAACTGTAGGATGTTCATTGATAGCGTTTTCTACTTCTGCTGTTCCGATTCTATGTCCACTGACGTTGAGCACATCATCTACTCTACCAGTGATGCGGTAATTGCCGTCAGTATCTCTTATACAACCATCGCCCGTGAAATATAAATCAGGATAGGTCTCAAAATACGATTGACGGCATCTCTCATGATTGTTGTAAGTGGTGCGGATGATACTTGGCCATGGAAATTTTACACAGAGGTTTCCACTTACTACCTCGGAAATAGCAGGCTCAGTAGAGTCTCCTCCTTGGATTAGATCCCCTTTTTCATCTACTAAAACTAACTGTACGCCTGGCAAAGGCAACGTAGCATAAGTAGGTTTTGAGTCTGTAATACCTGCTAAGTTTGAAATCATAATGCCTCCTGTTTCTGTTTGCCACCAAGTGTCTACTATCGGGCATCTTCCTTTGCCTACTTTATTAAAATACCAATGCCATGCTTCCTCGTTTATAGGCTCTCCTACTGTCCCTAAAACGCGCAAAGAATCAAGCCTTTTGCCAGAGAATGGTTGATCTCCAAATGTCATAAGAGAGCGAATTGCAGTGGGTGCGGTATATAAAATATTGACTTCATGTTTATCTACGATATCCCAAAGCCTTCCAGCATCTGGCCAAGTGGGTACGCCCTCAAAAAGGAGGATAGTAGCACCAGCGCAGAGTGGCCCATACACTAGATAGCTATGGCCTGTGATCCACCCTACATCGGCAGTGCAGAAAAATACCTCATGAGGTTGATACTGAAAGACATTGATAAAAGTATACGTAGCATATACCATATACCCAGCAGTACTATGCACTACACCCTTCGGCTTGCCAGTGCTACCGCTAGTGTAGAGAATAAAAAGCGGATCTTCGGCATTCATTATTTCGGACTGATAAAAATTATGATGCACTTTTTTTAACTCTTCGTGCCACCATACATCGCGATTGGGATGCATATTCACTGCTGACTTTGTGTGTTGAAACACGATGACTTTTTTTACAAAATCACAATTGATAATAGCCTCATCTACGATAGATTTTAAGGGTATAGTTTTATTAGCACGTTTAGCTTCATCTTGTGTTATAATATACTCAATGCCAGCATCTATAAGTCTATCGGCTATACTTTGCGCGCTAAATCCGCCAAACACTACGGAGTGAATAGCTCCAATGCGAGCACACGCCAACATAGCTACAACAGTCTCGGGAATCATGCCCATATAAATACAAACTCTATCCCCTTTTTGTACACCTTGGTTTTTGAGTAGCTGCGCAAAATCCATAACACGTTGGTGAAGCTCGCTGTATGTTATCTTTATAGCTACTTCGCTTGGGTCGTTGGGTTCCCAAATGATAGCAACTTTATCAGCTTGAGTAGCTAGATGTCTGTCCAAACAATTTTCGGTGATGTTTAGCGTGGCATCATCAAACCATTTTACATCGGGAGTTTTAAAATCCCATGATAGTATATTCTCGAGAGATGGCGATTTTTTCCAAACAAAATGTTTTGAAACATCAAGCCAAAATTTTGAGGGATTTTCTATACTCTTTTTATAAGCATCGATATAATCCTCTTTGGATTTGAGCTGGTATGGATAAGTCATGTTTTAAAAGTAAACATTTCAATTACGACATCAAAAAATCATTTGTTATTTTTTTGCAACAATGTTCCCGCTTGCTGATAAAGCAAGGCTTCTGAGTAGTGGACTTTAAAAAACAAGCTCATCAATTTTTCACGCGATTCTATAAATTTATTTTCTCTGGTATTTACTAAAAATACATTGCTTTCGCCAAAGAAAAAACGCTCTTGCTCGGCATCTAAAAGCTTTTGATTGTTGATGACTATTTGATTGATTTGTTCTAGTTGCTGACGAGTGTTTTCATATTGAGCCCAAGCGCTGTTTACTTTATTGAAAATAAACTGCGATTTAGTATTGAGCATAAGTTGTGATTCTTTTACCATCAGTTTTGCCATTTTATATTCTGCTCGAGCTTGAGCAAAAAGCATAGGCATTTGAAACTGCACACCAAATTTATATCGCTCAGTAAAGGGATTGTTGGTGACATTAGGCGAAAAATTCAATCCATTTCCTAAGAGATAATAGCCTGAATTGAGCTGAGGTTTTAGGTCTTCGAGTTTTAATTTTCGCTCTAGGTCAAGTGATCTTACTTTTAGCTGAGCCATTTGTATTTCTGGCTGCACAGTATTTAGATTGGTAATGATATTGTCTAAAATGATAGGGTTGTTGATTTTTCTACTATCAAAAAATTCTGGACGAACAACAGTATCTACAATGACAGGGTTCTCTTCACTATTCCATGTATAGTTACTCATTTCAAAAGTAGCTTTTAGCCAGTCTAGAGTGGCATCTTGAAACGCAATTGTTCTGTATTGATATTGCGCTAATGATTCTACAGTATCTATAAATGGCCTATCGCCTAGCTTTGCGGCTTCTATAATAAGTTGGTGTCGCTGTAAGGATAGTCTTACACCTTCTTCATTTATTTTAAAAATTTGATACGAAGCAGACCATTTCCAGTAAGCGGATATCGCATCTAGGAGCAACTCGTTAAGTAATGCTATTTTCTCGAAATCTGTAGATGTGGCCATAAGGTTGGCCTTACGAAGCGCAGTTCTTTTTTTGTCGGTTATCAAATTTTTGATAAGCGGAATATTTATGCCTACATAGGGCTGTCCATTATTAGACAATACATTCTCGGGATTGATTTGTGTGCCATAGTTTGCATCATAGCCAGCGGCTACTTCACCTATCCATACGGGTATTTTTGCTTGTGCATTAAAAACAGAGTAATAGTTTTTTCCCTCAAAAAACTTTCGGGTATAATCAGCAGATAACGTAGGCTCAAATGCACCTCTAGCTTGCGCGAGCATGGCTTGTCCTTCTTGAGATCTAATATCTGCTATTTTCGCCAGCGGATGATTATTGAGTACGAGCTTAACAAAATCGTCATATCGTAGCGTGTCTGAAGCTTGAATATTGTCTAAAATACAGAACGCAAAAGCGAAAACAAAAAGTAAGCTTAAATTACTTTTTCGCATTGTCCTTTTTGTTTAAATGCGGTTTGTAATAATCTGGAGGGAAAGAGTTTATTTGTCGCCAGATTTCATACCAAATAGGCACATCTTTTAGCAATGCATAGCCCTGTGCTCCACCGCCTACGCGTATTTCCTTTGGCCATTTTTGAAACTCGCTAGTTTCTGCTACCAAAACTCTAAAAGTACCATCTGGGCTTATGTTGTTTTCGATGGCTACTACACGACCCAGAAATGTCCCATAAGCCACATTTGGCCATCCCGAAAAGAAAATAGCAGGCCACCCGTCAAACTGAAAGGCTACTTTTTGGCCTTTGCTCAAAAGTGGAACATCTATTGGTCTTACAAACATTTCTACTGCTAAATGATACTCTGATGGCGTGATTGTGACAAGGTGCTCATATTCTTTCACGATTTCACCAATGCCAGCTTTTATGGTTCGGGTTATCTGGCCAGCTGTAGGAGCAGTCACAAAATAAAAGCCTGAGCGGATACTATAATTTGAAAACTGGTTTTTCATCTTTGCAAGGTCGCCTTCACCTTGATTTAAATTTGAAAGAGTGCTGTATTCATCAGATTGAGCCTTCGATATTTTTTCATCATATTCCATTTGAATCGAACTCAGTTCTGTTCTTGCTATGATGTATTCATTTTTGAGCGCTAAAATTTTATTTTCGATGTTAGCCTTTCTTGCTATAGCATTTTGGTATTGTTGTGTCCGCTGTTCGAGGTCTGTAAGTGACTTGATA
>JBIKJU010000296.1:0-2715 GCA_044360745.1 Chitinophagales bacterium | reverse complement strand
AACAGAGTACTAGTGAGAATCAATGCAATGCATGTATAAATGAGTGAATTATAAATTCCTGTATTTTTTCTTTTTTTGGAAACGGATGTTATAGAGAAATCTGTAATAGGTGTAACTGTTTGAGTTTCTTTTTTTTCAAATGACTTAGATCTCAATATTGGATTTGCAGATATAACGGGCATACCATAACTCTCCATCAAAAAGTTTTCTGCATCTATAGGGTTGAAACTAATTTTGTTTTCTTCTTTATCTAGGCTAAACAATCCGATACCCTCTAAGCTAAAACTACATTTGGAATATAAATTATTGACTAAATCTTCTATCCATTTTTTCACTTCAAGTGAAGCCTCACTGTAGCTTAATTTATTCAAAGTTGCAAAAGCATTTGTTAAAAGACCATCATCTTTTTTAAGGTAACTATTATAAGAAATGCTTTTAGTAGGAGGGGTGAGGCTGAATGAAATATGATCTATTTCAGCTCCTTTATACGATGTGATAATTCCACCAAAATTTGGGAGAATAACACACTCATGCTCATAAAGCAATTCTTTAACACACTGAGAAACTGTAAATTTCATTCACAAGTTTACAAAAAAATGTAGTTAAAATGAAAATTTAGCGCCTACTACACCATTTATTCCCAAAACTGGATAGTTTGCCCATCTTTCATAACGCTGATGAGCTATATTGTTTAGATAACCAAAAAATGAAAATTTCTTATTGAAAATATAATTGATGCTGATGTTAGCATCCGCTGTACCTTTTATTTTTCGAATATCATTTGTCGCTACATGACCGTAGTAACTACTAAAGCCATAAACTTCAGCTCCAATAATAATTTTCTCTTTGATATTGTATCGTAATTTTAAATCACCTAAAAAATTTGGTCTGTACCAAGCGAGCTCATTTGTGCTAAGTTTATAATGATTGTAATCTAAACCCACAGCGGCAAAAAGTGAAGGAGTAATATGATACCCTAACTCAATATGCCCATTTAGGATATTTACTCTTGGGTCATATGCAATATAAAATTGTCTGCTATCAAAGTAACCAGAATAGAAAAAATCTTGATTAGAAACAGCTTTGTAGGAAAACATTGCATTGTATTGAAAATCGTCTATTGATCCTTTCAGTCCTATGTTTAAGTCAGACACTCTGCTATTTCTAAGCTCTATAGACGGTGTGATAAAATTATTCTGAAGCGCAAAATCTCTAAAGCTATTTTTGCGATAGCTTATTTTCCATCCAGCATATACTACTATATATTTTTCATAAAGTCCTTTTTGTAAATATATATCAGGTAAAGGAAACGCTTTATCTCCTTCTACTGCCAGCCTAATACCTGCATGTCCTATTAAGTCTTTGTACGTGATATTGTATTTAACACCCAATAAATAATAGTTTCTCCAAAGTTTTGAAGAGGATGTAATGTAATTAGAGCCGTCATATTCAAAGTAGCCACCTACCTTATGCATTTTATTTATCTGTTTTGATAATTGGATATTGCCATTTATGAAGTACTCATTGGTTTTGCCAAAAAGGTCTCTAAAATAATCGAATCTTAGGGTAGTTAAAAACTCTATATCAGCTTCATTCTTTTTATTAGATCCAAAGAGAATTTTTCCATCAAAATCTTGTAATGTACGCTGAATATCTTTCCTAGTTTGAATTTCGTTGTTTTGATTACCATAGAAATGCACAATTCTGTTGTGAAATCTAAACGAACTTCCAATTTTAAAGGTAGATGGATATCCTGTAATGTAAGCAGAAGCGGTATTGTCAAAAAATCGCTGATTTTTGATGTTAGTAGGCCAAGCATTAAAGTGAGAAGCGCCAACACCATATGCTATTTTATTGCTTTTTCCATTATAAACAAACTCAAGTAAGGGAGATAGTTGTGAACCAAACCCTAGTTTGATATAACTTGAATTATAACGAGTTAGTTTTTCCTTGAGCATACCAATCGGTTTGAGTGGATTAGCTTCTATACTGATATCTTTAAACTCTTTTGTAGGAATATTGTAGTCAATAGAAATGTTGGGTTCTGCTATTTCTGGAATAGAAGGTGATTCGTTGATCTTATCGGCATCTTTTATTTTTGCATCAAAATCTTTTACAATAATCACCTCCTCATTACCTACAGTATTCGTTTGAGCGTTTATCCATATAGGCATAAAAACTAATGCAGAAAGGAACATTTTGATGTGATTTATTTTCATATAGTCAATTTTCTATTTGTTTTCTTCGGTAGGTATTATAGTTTCTAAATCATCTTCTGGATTTGTAATTTTCAAATTACTTCTCTCAAATTCTTCTTTGCTAATGATTTCTAATAAATTTTTTGCCTCATTTACTAAACCTTCATCGCCTTTGTAGTTTGCTGTAATACTCTCAAGAGTTGCCTTTGCTTGAAGTGTATTCCCAAGTTTGGAATAGTTGTCGGCCATTAAAATGAATGACTTTACATACCAATACTCATAGCTTGCAAATTTTGATTTTATTTTAAAGCAAGTATCTAAGGATGATTTGTAATTTGTATTTTGATTAAGAATTTTGGCAGTCATATATTTTGATTCTGCTGCTTTTTCGCTTGATACTCCATTGGCTACTTTATCAAAACTTTCATACGCTAACCCTAAATCATTTTTCCTATATAATGCATTACCTTTTACAAAATGGGCATTCATAATATCTATTTCCTTGGCGCTTTTTGAA
>JBIKJU010000295.1:0-2717 GCA_044360745.1 Chitinophagales bacterium | reverse complement strand
ATGTTTCTTTTTGTAGTGGCCCACTTCATGAGCTAAAACGGCTAATATTTCTTCTTGTGATAGTTGCTCTATAAGTGTATCAAATAAAACAATGCTTTTTTTGTTACCAATACCACTAAAAAATGCATTTGCTTTAGCAGATCTTTTGGAGCCATCCATCACCATAATATTCGTCAGTGGAAATGCTACTTTTTGAGCGTATTGTTCTATAGCTGTTTTTAATTCCCCATCTGGTAGCGGAGTGAGTTTGTTGTAAATAGGCAACAGTAATGAAGTATAGAATGCAGCCATAAATAATGAAAAACCGCTAATCACAAGCCATGCCATCCACCAGAAGCTGTCACCCAACGAAATATACAAAAAACTCAACAGCGCATATACCCCCCCACCTATTATAGCTCCAAGAGCCAATCCTTTTATTTTGTCTAAAACAAAAACTTTTGGTGGAGTTTTGTTAAATCCGTATTTTTGCTCAATCACAAAGGTGCTATATACTTCAAAAGGGAGTGCTATTATCATATTTCCAATACTAATTATAGCCCAGAATATTAGTCCACGTATAATGTTGTTTTCTGAAATTGATTTAGCCCATTGGTCAATAGTATGAAAGCCATAAAAATAAAGCAACACCAGTGTAATAACTAAAGAAAAAACGCTAGTCAACATTCCGACTGCTCTGTTGTCTTTGGCATAATTTTTTGCTTTTTCAAACTCTTCATTGGTGTAGATATCTTTCAATTCATTTGGAATAGGTAAGTTCCATGTTTTAAAATTGAGGTAACCCAAAACTTTTGATACAAAAAAATCAAAAAGAACGAAGGCTATAATAATGAATAAAATAGTTTGAGACATAATTGTAAATTTGAAAGCACAAATGTAATTTTAAAATTAAAATGAAAATAAAATCAACAATTGCAGGATGGGTAGCGAAATATATAGCTAATAAAGTCTATAGAGAGCAGAAAGAAGCAGTGGCCATACAGCAGCGAATGCTAAAAGAACTTATTACTGAAGCACACAAGACTGCTTTTGGTAAGGACCACCAGTTTTCAACCATAAAAACTTATGAAGATTTTAAGAAATCTGTGCCTGTAAGAGATTATGAAGGATTGAAAGAATACATAGAGCGAATAACTGCTGGAGAAGAAGACATATTATGGCCCGGCAAGCCTATTTATTTCTGTAAGTCGAGTGGTACTACATCCGGCACTAAATATATCCCTATCACAGATATATCCATCAAAGAGCAAATAGCCGCTGCTCGAAACTCGCTTTTGATGTATATCAACGAAACAGGCAATGCCTCTTTTTTTGATTACAAAATGATTTTTTTGCAAGGCTCTCCTGCTTTAGATAAGCACGGAGTGATTGATAGTGGACGTTTATCAGGCATAGTTTATCACCATGTACCAGCTTATTTAAATAAAAATCGTGTGCCGACTTACGAAACTAATATCATCGAAGATTGGGAGCAAAAAGTAGAGGCTATCGTAAAAGAAACATTGTCAGAAAACTTATCGCTCATAAGTGGAATTCCACCTTGGGTGATTCACTATTTTGAAAAACTAAAAGCAGCATCCGGGAAAGAATTTGTAAAAGATATTTTCCCTGCATTTACGTTGTTTGTGTATGGAGGAGTAAACTACGAACCCTATAGAAAGCGATTAGAAGATTTGATTGGTAATAAAGTAGATAGCATAGAAACCTATCCAGCATCTGAGGGATTTATTGCTTTTCAAGATAGCCAGAAAGAAGAAGGGTTATTATTAAATGTAAATGGTGGTATTTTTTATGAGTTTATAAAAGCTGACGAATTTTTTAGCGAGCAGCCAGAGCGAATTTATTTAGCACAAGTAGAGCTTGGAGTAAACTATGTTTTGATACTGAATACCAATGCGGGTCTTTGGGGATACAACATTGGCGATACTGTTCGATTTGTAGCTCTGGAACCTTATCGAATTATGGTTACAGGTAGAATAAAACATTTTATCTCTGCTTTTGGTGAGCATGTGATAGGAGAAGAAGTAGAGTATGCCCTTTTAAAGGCAGCCAATGAAATGAGCATTGCCATTACAGAGTTTACGGTAGCGCCATTCATTTCTGAAACAAAAGGCGCATCTTATCACGAATGGTTTGTAGAGTTTGCATCGAACTGCGATGATTTAGTGGCTCTATGTCAAAAAACGGATTTGTATTTACAGCAAAAGAATAGTTATTATTTTGATTTGCGAGATGGTGATATGCTAAAAGAATTAGTGATACGACCAATGCAAAAAGATGCTTTCCAAAATTATATGAAATCTCAAGGTAAACTAGGAGGGCAAAATAAAGTACCTAGATTGTCTAATGATAGAAAGATAGCAGATGAGATTGGTCAATACATTCAATAGCACCCAAATCCTTACCCAGGAATCCTAGCCACATATTTTTCCATCTCAGCTAACTGGTCTTTTATCTCTTTAGCTTTTGGTTTTAGTGCCTTAGCTTTTCTAAAATAATCTTTACCAATTTTAAATTGGCGAGCTGTGATTTCTATAGAGGCTAACTGTAAAAAAGCAGTGGCTTTGGTATCATTATCTGGCAATCCTTTTTGAATCGCTAATTTCAAATTTGATTTTGCCTCTTTTACATTGCCTTTTTGAGCGGCAAGCATTCCCAGTTGTAGATAGGATGCGCCTTCATATTCTTTTCCGATGAGGTCGCTCTTACTGTTGATA
>JBIKJU010000294.1:0-2728 GCA_044360745.1 Chitinophagales bacterium | reverse complement strand
ATATTGATGTATTTCGATTCTGGGACACCAATAAACAAAAGAATATTTGAAGATTTTGAGAAAAACTTATTAGAATTAATCAGGCTTAGCAATGTCGAGGTTGTTGCTGTGCCTTATAAAATGGCTGCTTTAGATGGAGAGGGAGATATTGCTCAAAAAATTACTTCGGTTGCTCCTGATGTACTCCTAAAAATCAGTTTCGTACCGCCTATTATTGACGGAGGGCCATTAGTTTTTGATGTAAAAATGTTGACACCTGATCAAAAAAAGATACAATGGCGATCTTTGTTGTCGGGTAATTTTACCCTTTCGGACCGATGGGCTAAAAATCTTTCCCAGAAATTGGTAGTCCAATTAAGAAAGGATGGGATTCTGGATTAAGTAGTAGTCTAAAAAATTTAAAGTATAAAATATTACATACTACTGGATATTTTAGAAAATGCAAGTAACAGGTTACGTTTGCGAAACTTTTTTTAGTTTCGTAAACGTCATTTCCCACCATTTCAAAAGTGTGTTAAACGTGTTTTTTTATAAAATGTCCAGTATTATGATAAAGCATTATCCATCGCTAATTGATACCCAAAAAAGAATAAAGGTTCATGTGTCATTTCATCTTGCCATAATGTCACTTCAAATGGGAAGCCATTTTTGATATAATAATCACAGCTACTGCAAATTTTACACTTTTTACGGTCATACAACAAGTTAAATAAAATTTCAATGTTTTTTATATACATTTTCAGTTCTAAAACTGGTTCAAAATAGTAATAGGGGTAATCTTCTTCAAATTCTAAAAACAGAAATTTTTTTATAATTTCTGCGTCTATCTTATTATCAAAATTTAATAATTTGGCAAATGTAAATCCTAAGTAGAATATTCCATTTAAATTACTGCATTCACTATCATATATAATTAAAGAGCCTTCCCTATTATAATCAACAGTGAAGTTTTGGGCATACGTTTCATTACAATCCTTTATCCATTGATTAATATTGTGCTCCTTAAAATAACTTATATCTATAATTTCAAACAACTCTTGTTCGTTTTCCATAATATTTGTTTGATAGTTTAGTGCATAGAATTTAGTTTTTGCATAGTTTCTTCATAAGATTCCCTGCCACAAGAGTCTAAAACATATCCAAACATAAAAATAGACTCAAAATTACAGTTTTTACCATCTATTTTTGCTTGAAATCCACCATCCGATGCCATTATAGATAACCAATTGATTTCACACAGATATAAGGCATTTATTTTATTAATAGAACTAAAAAAACACTGCCTTGCATATGCCATTAAAAAGAAGCCTGGAACATCATTTAATGTACTTATTTGAAAATGGATACTGTTCTTTATCTCTTCAATAGTGAATACATTATGATATAGATGATGTGATAAACAAAATCCCAATTGAAAAACACCTTGATAATTATTGTCACTTTTATCATAAATAGAAATGGATGTCTTATCGCTATTCCAGTGGTATTCAAATGACTGTTTATAAGACTCGTTACAATCCATCACCACTTTGTCAAAATTTGGAATATTTGTAGTGTTTACTTCTAAAATCAAAAACATAAGTTAAAATATTAAGTCCCTTGAAAAATCGTTTGTGTATGGCTAAAATCGAGTTGCTCCAAATCCGTTTTCTTTATCAGGACATACATTGTACCGCTCATACCGTAGTTGAAGCCCTGCTCCCATACACTCAAGACTTGGAAATAATAGTCCTCCACGGCACCAAAGTGTATCTGCAATAATAACTGCCAGTCTTGTGCTGCTTCATAGATTGGATTCCATTCCGCTCGGGTAGTTGGATATTCTTTTTCTTCCTCGCTGTAGGATAATGTTTTTTTACTTTTTGTATCCGCCTCAACAAATAGGCAAAACTGCGCTTGATTTGGATACCCGCCTAATTTAATGCCACACTCGTCGTGCCGCCACTCTAACTCTTCAATAATTTCGTAAAGGGGCTCATCTGTTTCCAATAAGTAGGCAGTAGAACTCATGGAGGACGGTAACTCGATTTGGGGTGCGCCAAACTCAATTGTCTGTTCTTCAAATACACCGTACTCCGCCAAATCTTCCGGTAATTCCACCAACTCCATATCATCAGTAATGGTTGCATATCGAACCAAAACTTCATCTATCCATTGTTCATCCACTTTATCGTCGTTAATTACTCCGAAAAAATAGAGTACACCATCTTGTTGCATTAATACATCATCACCAAACTGTGTCCGGATAGTACTAAGGTTAACTTGCCCAATAAAAATGGTGTGCTTCCCCTTTTTGTCAGTAGGAAATTGAAAGCCCTTGGGTGCGAGCGGCAACCCACCAAATTTAGAAAACGGGTCTCCTTGTTCCTCATTAAATGACCCAACAAGTGCGGTGCGCATTATTTTTCTTGCACGCTCTATTGCGTCGGGCGAATACCCTCCTAGCAGTTCTTCTGACAAACTAGCATACAACTGCTCTATTTTTTCACTTTTCATTTTATGTTATTTTTATATTTTTATTAAGATTCAACGTAATGAGCGTTACACTCTTTAAATGTAATGCCTGTCAAACCCGCAGATTCTATGGCGTCCTTTAGGCGTTCACTCACATAATAAGTTTTGTATCTCCAACTACCTACGAAGTATTCATAGACAGGAAAAAGATCTAAGTCTTTAACTGTTTTTTTAAAAAGGATAGAATAATGAGAGATTTTATTTCTTCCTAGAT
>JBIKJU010000065.1:0-9670 GCA_044360745.1 Chitinophagales bacterium | reverse complement strand
TTACTTATCGCCAATAAATCTGATTTGCTCACTAGCGATCAATTAGAGAGTGTAATAAAAACTTTGCCCATAAAGCCTGACTTCGTAACTAGTGCCAAAAACAACCAAAACGTAGAGATCGCATTCGATGAGTTAGGTAGATTGATTTTACTTAATACTTAGAAAACCTTTACTCATACACACCTTATAGGTATAATGTTAATGAAGTGTGTATAGCTGTTTGTAATTAAATTTAACACATTATTAAAATTTTAAGCAAAATGTAAGCAAATTTGAGCTTGAAAGAAATACCTATGGCAGATTCAATAGAGACAGCGAAAAAGAAAATAGAACAAAGCAAACGCAAGCTAATTGGTCTATCCGACAGCAATTTGCTCGATGTAGGAAAATTGCCCCCGCAAGCTAAAGAAATAGAAGAAGCTGTACTAGGAGCTCTTATGATAGAAAGCAGTGCTATGGATGATGTGTCTTCCATTTTAAAAGAAGACACATTTTATGTAGATGCGCATCAACTTATCTTTAAAGCCATGCGCCTCCTTAATGTCAATGATTCGCCTATAGATATGCTCACTGTTGTGGAACAATTGAAAAAGAATGGTGATCTGGAGCGTGTAGGTGGTCCATACTATATTGCTCAACTCACCAACAAAGTAGCTTCTGCTGCTAACGTAGAGTATCATGCTAGAATTTTAGCCCAGAAGTATATCCAACGAATGCTAATTTCTTCCTCTACTGAAATCATAAAAGAAGCATATGAAGACAGTACAGATGTGTTTGACCTTCTCGACAAGGCCGAGAGTGCGGTAATGAATATATCCGAAAACAACACTAAAAAATCTACCGAAGATATTGCTTCAGTCATTAAAACAGAGTTAGCTGAAATAGATATCAGAATCAACTCCGACACCCATTTTAATGGTGTGCCTTCTGGTTTTACAGAACTAGATCAAGCCACTGGAGGCTGGCAGAAATCAGATTTAATTATTGTGGCAGCTCGTCCTGGTATGGGTAAAACTGCTTTTACATTAGCCCTTGCTAGAAACAGTGCTATAGATGCCAAAAAACCTGTGGCTATTTTTTCTTTAGAAATGTCGTCAGGTCAGCTGGTACAGCGAATGATTTCGATGGAAACAGAGATTCCGTCAGAGAAAATAAGACGAGGCACTATCGAAAAACACGAATACCAACAGCTCACTACTAAAATAGATAAGCTCCGCAATGCTCAAATATTTATTGATGATACTCCGAGTATTTCTGTTTTTGAGCTACGCTCAAAATGTAGAAAGCTAAAACAGAAAAATGATGTTCAAATGATCATCATTGACTATTTGCAGCTCATGAGTGGAAATGTGGAAGGAAGAGGATCTGGCAATAGAGAACAAGAAATTAGTTTGATTTCAAGATCGCTAAAAGGATTGGCCAAAGAACTCAATGTACCTATCATAGCGCTCTCGCAGCTTAGTAGAGCTACCGAAACCCGAGGTGGCGCAAAACGGCCAATGCTCTCAGACTTGAGGGAATCTGGAGCTATAGAACAAGATGCCGACATCGTTATATTTTTATACCGACCAGAATACTACGGTTTGGAATTTGATGACAACAACCAATCTGTAAAAGGCATGGCGGAGATTATATTGGCGAAACACAGAAATGGCCCATTGACTACCGCCAAAGCTAGATTTATAGCTAGTTTCGCGAAATTTGCAGACATTGATGAATTTGCAAAGCCTGAAAACTACATAGAAGAAAACTTTAGCAGCAATAAGCAGATTTTCAAAATAGCAGGATCTAAAATCAATGAAGACATCACTATCGAAAAGAAACACGGTAAGGATGAATTTTCAGAAGATGCACCGTTTTAATACATCAGCAAAGAGAAATACAAGCGTAATTTTACGGGAAATATTTATTCATCAACATATAGTCGATATTCCCTGTTTGAGAATGACAACTGATACACCCATCGCCTTTTGATGAACTAGAGGTAGCTACCGTACCATCAGAATTGATATAGCCCCAAACCCAACCTTTGGCATCGGCATTTTCGTTTGTCGTATTTTTATAAAGTACCGCATATCTTGAGAGCGTATTTGCATCTTTATACAACTCTTTTACTATCACAGAACCCTCAGCAAACTGAGACCCAGCTATAATTTTGCCATTGGCATCGAGAAAAGAAGCCGCTATAGTATTGTATCGAGTTTTTAAAAAAAGCTCTGAGTGACCAGTGCCGCTACTCTTTGGCAACTGGACATCGCTATTTTTGTAGAACGTAAAATTAGCCGTAGATTTAGCCATATCAAAAAGCTCTTTATCTGTTCCTTTGGCCTCTTTTTTGCAAGAGGAGAGCAAACCCATAGTTAGGAAAAAACTGCATAACACGAAAATGTATTTTTTCATAGCTTTTAAATTTAAACTAAAGTAAGATTATTTTTTGAATTCTCTACTACTTTGAACGATACAAACTTGGCTTTTCCAGTATTTATACCACTGTGGCGCACTTTGCTTAGCAAAAATATGACGAGCATTTTGTTTCCATTTGTCTATCGACTCCATGTCTCGCCAATAGGAAATAAAAAATGATTTTTCAGCACCTTGTATACTTTCGTAAGACATAAAACCATCTTGCTGCTGAGCAAGCTCCATCATTTCATCATCTACTTCTTGATAGCCCTCTAGCTGTTCTTCTTTACTAGAGATAAAAATCACCGCAAAGTATGGTGTAGTGGCGTCTGTAGTCATATTCATTCTCAAACATACTAAATACTTTTAAAAGAGGATTGTTTGAGGTTAGATAATTAGAGCTTAGACTGTGGATAGCTGTTGACAATAAATAAGGATAAAATGGGGATATAAGAGTAGCTCGTGCTGTCGGGTGTTTCCACCCGACACTCTAAAATATTTAAATATCCTTAAATCCCTCATCTTTAAATGTTGGGTTGAAACACCCGATAGCACTTCAAGTAGCATGTAAAATTTTAAGACTTTAAAAATGACGGATGAAAGAAAACCACTACTGCTAACACTGTAAGCACCCTGCTATTGCAAGTTTAGGGAAGCATAACTTGTAATTCTAAATCAGTGATTTTGCATTAGTATGAAAAATTATTTAACCTGAAGTTTTAAAGTCTGGTTTGTGGGTTGTATTTTCACAATATGCAGTTATTCCATAATTTTCACCACTCATAAAATTTTTAAAATGAAAAAATCAGATATCAAAATCATGCCTAAGTACTTCGATAGTTACATTGACTTAATAGATGATGATTTGAGCGTGGTTGAGGCTTTAGAGATGAGTTTGCAGGAATTAAACGATGCTCCTTTAGAAAAATGGCGAGCCTTAGGCGATAGGGTTTATGAAGTGGGTAAGTGGACTATAAAAGATTTGTTGCAACACTGCATAGATACAGAGCGCGTTTTTGTATATCGAATTCTCGCTATAGCCAGAGGAGACCAGCAAAAAATGACACCCTTTGATGAGGATGAATTTGCTAAAAATGCCTTAGCTAATCGCAGGTCTTTAGACGAAATCGTAGAGGAGTTGAAGCTTATTCGTAAATCGAGTATCATGATGTATAAATCGTTCACCAATGATATGCTGCTGCAGAATGGACATGGCTACAATGGTATGCAATATGGTACACTTGCATTGGGTTTTATGATAGCAGGACATCAGAAATGGCACTTAACGATTTTAGAAGAGCGATATTTTAAGCATTAGAATATAGCATTTTCGAAACCGCTCTTCTAGATGTACCGAAGGGCATCTCGAAGTATAGATATAAAGGATTATAATCCTAATTTATCATAACTTCGGAATGCGCTTTGCTAACATTCCGAAGAGCAGAAGAGTGGGTTGGCTAAAGTTTAAAAAATAGCTGTCCCTTGTAAAAAACTCCAGTTTCGACCATTAATATATAAGTACCCTTAGGTAAGTCTTCAACTGATATTTCTATATGATCTTTCTTGAGATTTTTAAAATCTTTTACGTATTTGGAATTAATTTCTTTATAAGTCAATAGTTGATAAACACTCACTTTAACATCAGCTGGCTTTTTCAATTCAATATCAAATGAAATTTCTTTATCTGATGGGTTAGGATAAAGTTTTGATAATAAAACATTTCCATTTTCAATTGATGCCTCTTTTATAGATGTTGTCGGATCAAATTCTTTTCTTTTCCAATGGTTTTCTAGATTATAAGCAATCATCTCTTTTCCTAGTGTATCCAAGTTGCTTTTTTCAAGAATATCACAATACCTGATTTCGGTGCGCAAGCTATCATTATTAAAATGCATTATTCCATACCCATGTTTCGTTAGCTCTAAATACTGATGATTAGGGTTTGATTCAGTACTTACTCTAAGCACGGTATTTATAAAACCTGCGGAGACACCTTTTTCATTAAAATTTCCCCGAGAAACACTAGGAGGTGCAAATTCAATGCACAAGCTACCGAAACCTGTTGAATCATTATAAGTAGTGGAATCAAACGGAACATAGGGTACATCGGCAGCTATGCTTACATGCGAATCGCCACTTATCATAACAACATTGTTAATTTTATTACTATCAATAACACGCAATATCATTTCTCTTTCTAAAAGACAACCATCCCAAGAATTTACATTCACTATACCACCGTTGCCAATTATTGTAGCTAATGAAGGAACCGACCAGTGACTGAACATTTTCTGAGTTCCAACAATCTTCCATTTCGCAGTTGAATTGGTAATAGCATTTTTAAACCAGTTAAATTGATCATTGCCTAGACAACTCTTTTCAGTGGTACTTCCACTTATAAAATCTCTTCCGCGCCACTGGTCAATATCTGTAATAAAAACATCTAATAGGTTTCCATATTTCAATTGTCTATAAATGATTTTAAGATTAGTCTGATTTTCTCTAACTGGCTCCCAATTCATAAACGCCTCTATTGATCCTGATGACCCATCAGTATCATGATTATCCCACAGTTGTATAAAAGGATGTTGCTGTCTTGCATATCTTAAATCAGGATCTGTCAACCAAAACTTATGTATAGATCTCCACTGTTCTTTATTAATAGGTCGTGGATACACAGGTATTGGAGTTGTTGGAACTCTGTATTCTTCAGCAGGCACCCTATCTTCATAAATATAATCACCTAAATGTATTATAGCACTCAAGTCATTTCTATCTGCTATTTTTCTATAAGCATTGAAATAACCCGAGAAAATTGCACTACATGATACTACGGCAAACTTAATTTCATTCAATGATGAAATAGGTGCAGTGCGAGTTCTGCCAATAGCAGAAAAATTGTTGTTAGTGTCTTTAAAGCGATAATAGTAAGTGGTATTTGGCGATAATCCTCCTACGTCAATTTTTATAGTATAGTCAAGATTAGCATTTGTAGTAAAGTTTCCAGTGGACACAATATTGGCAAAGTTATCTTGAAGAGCCAATTGATAAGTTACGGTTTCTGAGGCTTGTGAAGAAGTAATATGTGACCAAATAATTACTTTATCAGCCATAGGGTCACCAGAAGCCACACCGTAATAAAAAGGAGCATGTAAGCTATCAGCACTTAGGTTTAAATCAATACTATATCCACTCAAAGTTGTAATGCATACCAAAAAAAGTAATTTGATTTTTTTGTCCATAACTAGTTATTTAATGGACAAGAATACGTACAAATGCTTTAAACAGTATTGAGTTATTATTAATTAAAAGTTAAATCTAATTTAGTCTTTCTCCTTTATTAGTAAAAAACGAAAAAATAGTAGTGCCATAATTTCTCAAAAAAGTAAAATGTGGATGCTGCTTAAAATCATGATTAGGATTATGCTCCATGATGAACCACCCCTCTCCTTCTACTAAATCTTGCTCAAACACTAAATCAGGAATATCTTTTAGATTGGGAAGTGGATATGGTGGCCCAGCAAAAATAACATCATATTTTTCGTTTGTAGTTTCAATAAACTTGAAAACATCCATCTGAAAAACCTTGATAGCATTCAGCCCTAGATCTGTTGCGGTTTTTTTTATAAAGTTTGCGCATTTAGGATAAATCTCTACAGTAGTGATATCAGTACATCCTCTACTGGCCATTTCATAGCTTATACTTCCTGTGCCACCAAACAAATCAAGCACTTTTATATTATCGAAATTATAGTAATTATTAATAAGGTTAAATAAGCCCTCTTTAGCAAAATCGGTAGTAGGTCGAGTGGGTATATTTTGAGGAGGATGAAACTGACGTGCTTTAAATTTACCGCCTATGATACGCATATTGATGATTTATAAACTAAAAAAATGAATGTTTTGGTGCCGCGGATATTGGTTAAATAAATTTGAATTGATGATAGAGGTATGTTCAAAAAATTCAACCTTGGAAAAATAAGTAAATGCTAAATCAAAAATTCGGGAGCTTTTGATGACATCGCCAGATAAGAAAAGAGTAGTTTCATTTCTATCTAAACCTACTTCCAGTGCTACCAGATTTATAAAGTATGCGAAATCCTCTACTGTTTTAAATTCAAACGTACTAAACAGTCGAACTTTATTGGGACTTGAAAAATAGGCTACACTCATCAAATGGTGGTCTATATGTATGAAAAGATGCTTAGCATCACTGATAGTAGCTATCATCCGTAGCCAAGATGCAGACAAATCCCGATAAACGGCATTAGGAAAAAAGGCTCTATAAAATTCAATTAAAAAAGGCTCTTCTGTCTGTGAAACATAAAGATCTAGAGTGTCTACATATTCGGAAAAATGGGTAGTTGGTGAAGGCTGAAAGTCCTTAGGGAAAAGCTCTGATCTACCTTGAAGTCCTATAGTAATATCATGATATACATCCGAAAACAACACATCGGACGATACTATTTCTTTTAAATCAGCGATAACGTCTTTAAATTGAATACCATCTGCAAAATCATAACTTCTAAAAAAAATCAACTCATTAAGATTAGTGGTTTTGACAGCTACTCTAAATGAATTGCCAATCCATGCTACACATAATCTAAAGCTACCGTGCGGCAAATTGTGGAGCAAAATTCCAGTTTCATTTATTACAAAACGAGCCATATTAAATCTCAATTATACCAATAGTATTTTTATCAGGGTCAATTATTTCAAAAAATGTTTTCCCTTCTTTCATTTTTACTTGACCAACTTCCAATCCCCTATCGGATAGTAATTTCTTCGTTGTCTTCCAGTTTTCAACAGCAAAAGCAACGTTAGTTTGATAGGTTTGTTTATCAAGAGTTTTCTCGATACGTATAATCACTCTACCAACTTTCCACTCCGCTATTTCTTGATTTTTATCATCAAAAAATGGTTTTTCATCTAATAATGTGTTGTAAAAATCAGTCATAACGAAGAATTGCTTCGTTTTTAAGATAATTTTATAAACAGAAAATAGCTCTTGCATTTGAATCCGTGCATAAAACTAATATTTTAGCCGAATGCAATTTGTAAATATCAATTTTTTATGGGCTTTTTTGCTTTTAGCCATTCCCATTTTCATACATCTCTTTCAGTTTAGACGGTTTAAAAAAGTATATTTCAGCAATGTAGCTTTTCTAAAATCTATTCAAATCACTGCATCTAGTAGAAATAAGTTAAAGCATCTTTTAGTCTTAGCTTCTAGATTATTAGCATTAGCTTTTTTAATTTTTGCATTTGCTCAACCCTTTATCCCTTCTAAAAGCAATTTGGCTAATAGTGGTAAAAAATATGTTAGTCTTTTTGTCGACAATTCATTTTCTATGAACGCTACTTCTAATGGGGTTAGTCTTCTAGACCAAGCAAAATCAACAGCCTTGGCTATAGTGAAGGGTTATGCGCAAAACGATTTGTTTCAAATTATTACTCATGATTTTTCTGGAAAACAGCAACGCTTAATTAGTAAAGAAGAAGCTATAGCTGCAATTGATGAGATTAAACCTACCGCATCAAGTAGAAAATGGGAAGAAATTCAAAATAGGCAAGCTGATATTTTGAGTAGAGATAATTCTCCAAATAAGATAGCTTATCTCATTTCGGATCTCCAACGATCAATGGGAAAAACAATTGTCAAAAATGGCGTGCAGTTTTATGCTTTACCCATAAAGGCTCAATCTATTAATAATCTTTATGTAGATACCTGCTATTTTTTAGAACCAATACAACTACTGGGACAGACTAATAAGCTAATCGTAAAACTAAGAAATGAAGGAGATGATGATGTATCGAATGTTCGCGTTTCGTTAAGTATCAATAAACAATCAAAAGCACTAGCAAATCCATCAATAAAATCTAAAAGTACTACTACTGACACTCTCGTTTTTACAGTATCTGATGCTGGATGGAACTTGGCTGAAATAGCTGTAGAAGACTATCCTATCACATTTGATGATAAATACTTTATTTCATTTAATGTTTTAGATGTCATAAAAGTAATAGAGTATAAAGAAACGAATACTAAAATTTATGTTGGGTCTATTTTCAATCAATCTACCTCGTTCAATTTTACTTCATTGCCAGTAGGAAACATTGATTATGCAGCTTTTCATAATACCAACTTCTTTATCTTCTCAAACCTCAAGTCTATTTCTAGTGGCCTTTCTACAGAACTTAAAAAGTATATAGAAGATGGAGGCTCTGTGATGATTTTCCCAAATGAAAATGCAGATATATCAAGTATCAATAGTTTTTTAAGTAGCATCAATGCTGGTCAATATGGGGCTCTTGGAGGAGAAAGCGAGGGTGGAAAAATCAATATTTATCAGAAAAATATAAAAGAGTTATTTGATAAAATACCAGATAATCTTCAACTTCCAAAAGTGAAAAAGTATTATGATTATAAGATTGGCAGTATTCCTTTTGATGATATCTTTACTTTAAAAAATGGCGCAAAATCTATCATAGGCCTAAAGGTAAAAGAGGGTAATCTTTTTTTAAGTACAAGTCCACTTGACAATGAACTCAATGAGATGGTTGTCCATGCTATGTTTGCTCCAATGCTTTATAACATGGGTATTAGAAGCACTATTAATTCTACTCAAGTGTATACTATTGGAGATAAAAAACCCATTCAAGTCTCAACTTCAATTGATCAACGCGACAAAGTTGTAAAACTCAAAGGAGATAAGCTAGAGCTTATACCTGAGCAATATACGTTGGGCAATAAAACCTTTTTAAATCCAAAAGAAAACCTCAGTGAAGCTGGATTTTACAAGGTGTTTGGGGATAATGAATTGGAAAGCCAGTTTGTAGCTATCAATTATAATAGAAATGAATCTACCATGAATTTTGAGGATGAAAATTCAATTTCTACAATAAATCCAGATTTGAAAGTCATCAATACTGCTGGTATGGAATCAGTATCATTGACTAATGAACTAAGCAGAGGCACACCCCTTTGGAGATATTGCTTATTGTTTTGCCTTTTATTTTTAGCAGTTGAAGTTTTTCTATTAGCCTTTTGGAAAAACTAGATTTTCATTCTATCGTTAAAATTTCATTGGCCATAAGATAAAACTTTTCTCGCTCTTTCATTAGTTTGGAAATCCAACCTTTAAGTTCATGATGTTGCTTATTTTTAAGCATTGGTCTCTGTACTAATCCATCCTTTAAGAGATGGGCATATATTTTTTCTTCACTAGCTTTTAAATAAATAACATAACCATTATTGAGCATCCAT
>JBIKJU010000066.1:0-9670 GCA_044360745.1 Chitinophagales bacterium | reverse complement strand
TCTTCGAATGCTAACGAACATCTTCCTTATGTCAAGCAAAACAAGAATGTAGCTTTACTAATGTATAGGCCAGAGACAAAAGCTTCAATTCTTCCATATTATAATAATGAAGTCGCACTCCGTTGGCGTGATAATAATTTTGACGAATCTAGTACTAATGGCAATTGGTTGTTGGGTAGAAAAGAAAGTAGTTATGTTGGTGTACGTAGATATTGTTTGGATACTGTTATGAATTTTTATGGTTGTTATGACATTACCGATGGACAGTCATGGGTGATTGTAGTTGGCGACTCATCAATGTATGGTAGCTATCAAAATTTTAAAAATCTTGTGCAGCAATCTACTTTTTCAGAGAGTAGATCCATAGATTCTGCTAATAATCAATCCATTTATTCAGCCCAAATTACTTTTGATACTATCACTATAGGTCATGATTGGAAAAAAGACACACTTCTTTCAACAGGGTTGTTTGATTTCGCAAGCTCTGTCAATTCGTTATACCCTAATCCTAGTTATGATAATGTTTATCTAGAAGTGAATAATAAGGATATTGCTGCTACTAGTTTTGAGTTCATAAATACCTTAGGTCAAAATTTTACCAGTCATATCAATATAAAAGAGTATGACAAAGGATTTTTGTTTGATGTAAGACAATTGCCATCTGGTGTTTATCATATTTCATATAGAAGCAACGATCGGAATTATACATATCGATTTATAAAAGCAGGTTAGCCAATCCCTTTTATTTTATTTTTTAGAATATAGTTGACTACGTTTGGTATAAAGCGTTTTAATAGATATGTGACTTTGCCATCAAAACCTGGTATTATCATTTTCTTTCTTTTTGCAATTTTCATTATAGTATACTTTGCTACATCATCTGCTGATAGGAGTTTTGCTGATCCTCCAATAATTTTAGTTTCTTGGGGTTTAGTTTTGTTCTCTTCATCAAATCCGGGTGTATTTGTGTCTGGAGGATATAGCACACCAACACTGATTCCGTATTTTTCTACTTCTTGTTGGATTGTTTCTGAAAATCCCACTATTCCAAATTTAGTCATAGCATAATCACTGTACCCAAAGACACCCAAGAAACCAGCAATGGATGAGGTGTTGAGTAAATATCCTTTGGTCTTTTTAAGTAATGGAATAGCAGCTTTAGAAACATTCCATGTGGTATATAAATTAGTTTTTACAGTGTGCTCAAACTGATTGAAAGTTATATTCTCAAAATACTCTGGTCTAGCCATACCTGCACAATTTATAACAAAGTCTGGAGTTCCAATTTTGGAGTTTGCTTGCTGAAATGCATTTATAGTATCATCAAAATATTTCGCATCTAATGCGAAATATACATTGTTGTTAATAATAGAATTAAGTTGAATAATCGCATGTTCTAAATTTTGGAGGTTTCTAGCAAAAATGGCTACTTTACCTCCTTCCATCACAATTTGTTTTGCTATAGCAAATCCAATACCTTGCGATCCACCAACTACATATGCTATTTTGTTTTCAAACTTTTTCATAACTATTTTATTCAAATAGAAAGGTATGAAATTTTATGTGATTACAATTTCAATAAGGAGAAAGTAAAAAGCATTTCTCTACAAATTTCAGATGCCCTCTCCATGTAAATTTCTTCCCAATGGTCAGTGTTATCTGATACTTTTGGGTCATTGTATTTTACATTTATACGTTTAGTTGCTGTAGGAATAAAAGGGCAGTTTTGCTCTGCATCCGAACATGTCATTACTGCTATAAAATCAAGCTGGGGATTGTTTTTATCATCAAATGCTTTTGAGAAACAGGTCAAACAAAGGTGGTTTCCAAAGCGAATAAAAAAATCAGGATTGAAATCATCTCCAGTTTTATGAATATCAAATCCAATCTTTTGTAGAGTATAAACTATGTTTTTAAATAGTGCTGTCGCCTCTGTACCTCCTGAGAAATTATAGATATCACTCACATTATAATAATGGGCAGCTACAGTTGCAAAAATTTGAGCTAAATGGCTTCTTCTTGAATTGTGAGTACAAATAAAAATTAGTTGAGATGCGCCTTTCTTGAGCTTGTCAGCTTTTATCGCTTCAGCTAATTCAGTGAGAATTACTTTTCTTTCTTCACTTATATACTGAAACTCATTTGCACTTTTGTCGCAAAATTGTTTTATACTATCAAACATAGACTAATATTTCCATTTGTTAGCAATGCGCACCAGCGATAGCATCACCGGCACTTCTATCAAAACACCCACCACGGTTGCTAATGATGCTCCCGAATTTAATCCAAACAGCGCTATAGCCACCGCCACAGCAAGCTCAAAAAAGTTGCTAGCGCCAATCATAGCAGCAGGTGCGCAAATAGCATGATTTAATTTCATATATCTACCTAAAAACCAACTTGTAAAAAATATAAAGTAGGTTTGAATGGTAAGTGGTATCGCTATGAGAAGTATGTGAAAAGGGTTGTTTAAAATTTTATCACCCTGAAATGCGAAAAGTAAAACTAGAGTAGTAAGCAATGCAATGATAGATACAGGTTTTAGAGCGCTTAAAAATTTTGTCTTAAACCATTCTTCCCCTTTTTGTTTAATCAATATTTTATTACTTAAATAACCAGTAGCAAGGGGTATAACCACAAAAATCACGACAGATGATAAAAGTACATCAAACGGGATTTCTATTTGTGTAATACCTAATAAAAACTTAACTATAGGAATAAAAAAGATTAGCAGAAGAAGGTCGTTGACTGATACTTGAACCAACGTGTAGTTTGCATCACCATTAGTGAGATATGACCATACAAATACCATGGCTGTACAAGGAGCAGCCCCTAATAAAATAGCACCTGCTATATACTGCTCGGCATCTTCAGGAGATATCCATGCTTTGTAAATATTATTAAAAAATAGCCATGCGAAAAAGGCCATCGTAAAAGGCTTTATCAGCCAATTTACTATAACTGTTAAACCCAAGCCTTTCCAGTTTTTTGATACATCTTTAATGGATGAGAAATCTATCTGCACCATCATTGGGTATATCATAAGCCACACTAAAATGGCTACGGGTATGTTGACTTTAGCAATTTCTAAACTACTTAATACGCTTATACTATCTCCAGCTAACTTACCTATCAATATCCCTCCAGCAATACATCCTAAAACCCAATAGCTCAAATACTTTTCAAATGTTCCCATATTCGTTCAGTTTAGCAGCAGCCTGTGTCACCGCAACAGCCTTGTGTTTTTGATACGAGTTCGTTTACATTTATTTTCAATTTTTCTATAGGAATATTGCAGGCATCTTCTGCAAGACAAGCTGTATGTTTGTTCTTTAAAACAAAGGTATTGCCATCAAACTCTACGCCAAACTTACTGATGCTTTGTTGCTGAAGTTCAATTTCTATTTCTGCATCAGGAAGGTTAATTTTTAGTTCAGAAAGCTCTATGATGCTATAGAGTTTTGTGGGAGTTAATCTATGGTCATAGTCTGCTGCATGCCAAAGTTGCATATTTATGTGCTGCTCCTTTCTTACAGTGCCACCACAGTCGATAAAATGTCGCTCGAGTAGACCTACTTCTGTAATGTGAAAATGTGCCGCAATTTCTTCACCATTCTCATATTTGAAGTTTAATTCTGATAAGGTTTTTAGGTGCAATTTGAAGGTTGATAGTTTCATATTTTTGTTTTTAATTTAGTTGCAACAATTTTCGTTCGTTTCAATTTTATTCATTTTAGTAAGAAATGTAGAAAGTATGCTTAGTGCTTTTGAGTCTATACAGTAGCAAACGGCATTGCCTTCGATAGTACCTTTGATGATGCCAGCTTCTTTCAATTCTTTGAGATGCTGCGATACCGTAGCTTGCGCCAATTCGGTTTCAAACACCAATTCGCCACAAATACAAGATTTTACTTTCATCAAATGCTCTAAAATAGCTACTCGAGCAGGGTGTCCAATGGCTTTAGCCAACTTAGCGATTTCATTTTGTTTTTTCGTAAAAAAGTGTGATTTAGTAATTCCCATATTTATATATTGCAATATTACGATTTTAAAATAGTATAAACAAGATTTTTATCATTTATTTTGAACTTCTTTGCTCTTAGTCACTTATAAGACCTAGCTTAGGAGAAATTGTTTATCAATGATTATACTTATAAATTGAGTTGACAATAATTTGCAAAATGCAGATTGAAATAAAATTATCTGTTGATTTTCTTATCTACAGCTAACACGGTAGCAATGGTTAATGCATCTTTGATAGTTCCATTGACACACATGTTTACTAAATCATTAAATGCAATTTTTTTTACTTGTAATTGCTCGGTTTCTTCAGGTTCAGAGGTGGTAAATGATAGACCTCTAGCGATATAGGAGTATGATATTTCATCACTTTTAGAGTTTGACAGCTGCATTTCAAGCACTAATTCAAACTCACTAGCAATGATGCCAGCCTCTTCTTTTAATTCTCGTTTCGCAGCCTCTGTTGGGATATCATTTTTTGAGCATCCACCTTCTATAAGTTCCCATTCATAAGAGTCTAAGGTGTAGCGATACTGTCCTACTATCCATGTATTTTTATCTTCATCTAATGGCAAAATGGCAATTGCTATATCTTTCGTCCTCACTACTCCATAAATGCCATTGGTGCCTGAAGGCGTAATCACATCATGCTCTTCTACCGTTATCCATTTATTTTCATAAACTACTTTTTTCGATACGGTTTTCCAAGGATTTTCTTCGTTCATAATTTCTGATTATATTTTAGAACAAATAGGGCAATTCTCTTTTATATGACCTCTAGCCGGACAATATTCTCTTCCTAAAAAAATAATTTGTAGATGAAGTTTATTCCAAAGTGATTCTGGAAATAATCGCTTTGCATCTTTTTCAGTTTGCGTAACATTTTTTCCATTGGTGAGTTTCCACCGTGTCATTAGTCTGTGGATATGAGTATCTACAGGAAAGGCTGGGTGACCAAAAGCTTGACTCATCACCACCGAAGCTGTTTTGTGTCCCACACCTGGGAGTAATTCTAATTCCTCAAAACTCTCAGGTACATTGCCTTGATGATGTTCTATGATTAAGTGAGATAGGTTAAAAATAGCTTTTGATTTTGCTGGCGATAGTCCACAAGGTTTTATGATTTCTCTGATTTCATCTATCGATAGCTTTATCATGTCATAAGGATTATCCGCTTTTTTAAAAAGATGTGGAGTGATTTCATTCACTCTTTTATCTGTGCATTGTGCAGAGAGCAAAACGGCTATGAGTAGGGTATAGGGGTCTTTGTGATCAAGAGGCACTGGAGTAGTAGGATACAAATGCTCTAGTGTATCAATGATAAAAGCTATTTTTTCTTTCTTATTCATTTCATTATTCTATCACAGTAGCAAACATTAAGTTCTTTTCATCAATCACATTTATGATTTCTTCTAAAGACTCTACTGTGTATGGCGCATTTTCATGCATTAATATGATGTCTCCACCTTTTATTTTCGTTTTTACTTTTTCAATAAGTTGTTCCTTCGATGTTGAACTCGTATCATAAGTGCGTAAAGACCATCCTATACTTTGAAAATTGAGTTGATGAATGGCTTTCGCAATATTAGGATTAGTAACACCAAATGGCGGT
Organism: Chitinophagales bacterium; assembly: GCA_044360745.1. GTDB lineage: Bacteria > Bacteroidota > Bacteroidia > Chitinophagales > LD1 > CALAYL01. Next base: position 4,038 of record JBIKJU010000066.1, on the reverse strand, counting down.
CGAAACAAATTTGTTTCTATATTTAGCGAAAGTATTTTTTCATCACATTTCATAATATCTTCTTTTATCTTTTCGGTGCTCCAAATCGGAAATGTATTTTCGTGTGAGAAACTATGATTGCCAATGAAGTGGCCTTCCTCTTTTATTTGTTTTACTATATCTTCATTACCATTTATGTTTTTTCCTATCAAAAAAAACACAGCTTTGATATTGTGTTTTTTTAAAATATTCAAGACAAGAGGAGTGTAAATAGGATGAGGGCCATCATCAAAGGTGAGTAAAATATTTGATGTTGATGAGAGTTTGTTTTTTGATGTCAGAAAATAATTGAGTTGAATAAAGTAGCTACCGACAGCCGTGATATTAGCCCACACAAGTACGATTAAAAAAATAATAATTACAGGCAACTCAAGCAAAAACGAGAGGCCTAGCATAATAATAAAAGCGAAAATACCTAGTTGATGTTTTGTCATTTGCTTAATAAAATCAAGTTAAAATTTTCTTTGTATTGGTTACATATCAATACATTTTTGATGTTCTCTTTGACATTCATAAAAACTTGATGTGAAGGTGTTTTGTTTTCATTTAAAAGTTTTGCTCCAAAATACATCGCAAACGCACTGGCAGTCATGTATTCACCACAGAGTCTCTTGAATGAGAAATTGAAATTGTTGTTGAAAATATTATTATTTAAAGTCTTTAAATTTTTATCTCTTTCGGCATCTCCAGAAGCACCATTAAGTACTATATCAATATCTGAAACGAATAAGTTATTTCTTTTTAAAAATGCAATAACTTCTTCAGACATAACATTCGCATCTTTCACAAAATTAGTGGTATGAATGTCTGTAAACGAAGCTAAAGTTGTATCATTTTTTTCTTTTGACAATACAAAAAAGTTGGCACCTTCGCCTATCATCAACCCTTTGTCATTCATAGGATTAAGATTAGAGCAGGGCTCTGATTTTAAAATGTTTAATCGGTTCATCACTGCATAGCTGTAGGGAGTGATTTCATCATAACTACCTACCAATACATTATTCATTTTATCGCTATCAAGCATCATAAGTTTTGCCTCTAGAAGAGCACTTTCGAATGATGATCCTTTGTGAGAAAAAGTAAGATTTGGAGATTTGCAACCAAGCTGTAAGGCTATCAAACCACTCACAGTATTATGTGTAGATTGGATAAATGGTGTAGGACTTACGACACCTTCGTTACCCTCTATTACATTTTTTAAAAATAATTCAGAATCTTGCAAACATCCAAGTCCTGTACCTGTTGAAATTAAATCAAATTCTTTAACTCTAGATTGTGATATGGCTATTTTAGCTGCAGCTACTCCAAACTTCAGTATTCTCCCCATTCTTCTTAAGCTCTTTGCTTCAAAATAAGGTTCATAGCTTGGTTCTTGACAATACATTCTGTTTTGGGAGTATTCTTCGATATGTTCAAAGAAATAATTGTCAGCATACGTTGGCTGTGGAGAAATGCATCCTAATCCATTTACATATAATTTCATAAGGTGGCCACTTTTGAAAATATTAATGATGAGCAGTTACCACCAAATCCAAATGAATTAGACAATACGTTATTGACTGATTGATAAGTAATTTTAGTAATTGGATTTATTCCGTGTTCTTTTATAGATTTTTGAAAGCGTAGATTTGGAAATAAAACGCCATTGTTTATAGCCATACAAGCGTAAATTCCCTCTATCGCACCACATGCAGCCAAGGTGTGTCCTGTGTAAGTTTTCGTTGAGCTGATAGGAGGTAGTTCACCATCAAAAAGTCTTTTGATAGCAATTCCTTCCGAAGAATCGTTGTTTTGAGTGCCAGTGCCGTGGAGGTTGATATAGTCAATATCATTTGGGGTAAGATTGGCCGAATCTAAAGCTCCAGACATGGCTAGGTAGTTACCATCTCCTTCAGCGGAAGATGCTGTTTGGTGAAAGGCATCATTAGCATTAAAATAGCCAGCGAGTTTTACTGTTGGTTTTAGACTCAGTTTTTCAGCTAGTGTATCAGAAACTAAAACAAGATATCCTGCACCTTCGCCCAGATTTAAGCCCACTCTGCTTTCATCAAAAGGACGACATTTTTCTTTATCGAGTATCATTAAAGAATTAAATCCGTTAAGTGTAAAGCGTGAAAATGAATCTGTACCACCTGCAATTGCCCAATCTAAAATGTCATGTCTGATTAACCGTGCGGCATGAGCCAAAGCATTTGCAGCAGACGAACAAGCAGTACTTATAGTACTTACATAATGATGAATTCCTAACTCCTTAGCCACTATTTCGGTAGAGGCTCCGCAGTCATGATTTACAACTTGATGTAATTTTCCACCGTTTTCATCTGCCAAAAAATCAGCTATAAAGACTTCAGTTTTATCCATACCACCCACTGTATTGGCCGATATAAAACCTGAGCGATAGTTCATTTTATCCTCTAAATCAAAACTGTAAAATGCTTCTCTTGCGGCTATCATACTGAGCAAAGCTGTACGTGTGATAGTAGGAGAGAGTTTAGCAATATGAGCTAATTCCTCATTTGATAGAGCTACTTCTGCTCCTGGTAGTTGTTTATTCGTTGGGAGTCTCTTTAAAAGACTTATATTTTCTTTTTGAGCTAAAAGAGAATCTTTATTTTCTGCTACATTGTTTCCGATAGACGTTATCATGCCATATCCAGCGATGTAAACAGCGTTTGACATTTACTATTATTTCTTACTTTCTGTAATAAAAGATGCCATGGCTTTCACAGAACTAAATACTTTTGGACCATCAGCTGGGTCAGCCAGTTTTAAGCCATATTTTTGTTGAACTAATACGATTAACTCTAGTGCATCAATTGAATCTAAGTTGAGTTTGCCTCCATTACCAAAAAGTGGCTCATCATCACTTATATCTGCTGTATTTATATGTTTTAAATTTAACTGCTCTACAATTTGAGCTTTCAACGTGTCCATCAATTCTTGCATCTTACTTAACTTTTGCTATTCTAAGGTGGATAAAAATAATCTAGCTTCAAAATTTTCAGGATGAAAATTAATCCATCCATGAATACATTTTTTTGCTCTGCCCAAAAGTACATTTTTTATGGAATCTATTTGCTGTTCTATACTAAAAATTTCAGTTACCATACAAAAATTCTCTCCTTTTATCTTGTGACGAATACAGATTTCACCTATCATCACATTCGGTAAGGTATAAACAAAATGAGCGGGACTGGGCAATTCAGCTGTGCTAGCCCAAAAATCGATGTCAGAATATTTACATCCATCTTGGGTTTCAATATAAATGCACTTTTCATAATCGTCTAATGAATGAAAATCAGTATTTTGGAGGAGCAATTCAGTGGCTATAAAGCAAAGTTGGCTGAGGCTATCCATTTTGTAAAACTTAGGATAACTAATACCTAGTAAATCATAAATACTATTGAAATTTACAAGAGTCGATACGCTAGCAAATAGAATATTATCTATAAAAATCCCATCTTTAGTAATAAGACATTGCTTTTCTGTGTGCATATTTAGGCTAAAGCGGCTAGGCGTTTTTCTACATCTATCAAGCGAACTAGTCGATTTACATTTTTTTCATGCTCAGCAACAAATGGATTTTCTTTATCCCAAACATATCCTGCTAGCACTGAGCAAATTTGATTGATATTTTCCTTATTTTGTTTTTCAGCAAAGAATATAGTCTGTAATTGACCAGCATACCATGCCATGACATAGGTTCTAAAGGTATCTATACCTACCATCATTTTGTCGGTGTATTCCTTTTGCCAGTTTACTTTTTCACCATTAAGTTGTTTAACAACTAAGTCTGCGGCTAAATGCGATGATGTAACAGCTAAAGTAACTCCTGATGAAAAAACTGGGTCTAAAAACTCTGTAACATTGCCGGTAAGGACATATCCATCGCCAAAAAATGTAGAAGAACTTGCTGACCATGATTGTAAAGTACGTGGTGAAAACTTAAACTCATTTCTTTTGAAACGTTCATCAATAATGGTGTTTGAAGCAATTATA
>JBIKJU010000064.1:0-9704 GCA_044360745.1 Chitinophagales bacterium | reverse complement strand
CATTTTGGTCGAGTGCAAACCTTAAAGTATCAGTTGGGATTCCATTATTATTAAACTCAATTTTCTCATAAGGTCCAACAAGATTAAACATCGAAGCTCTTATACCAACATTTAGTCTTAGCCACTTAGTAGCATCAAATTCATCTAAGAAATAAATGGCTGTTTCGTGAGCATATTTGTTTTGATCGTTACTGTTTCTAAATGTCGAAGTTCCACTACTGCCAGAGGCAATGTATGGAGTGAGAATGTGGTGGTTATAATGCACACCAAACTTCATAAAATGACCAATAATAGGGGAGTAGTCAAAATCTATTTTTGCTGTTACTTCTTTTACAAACGAATTTACTTTGAAGTTTACATCCAAAAATTTTGTGTTGGCATTAAATTTATATTCATTGTAAATCAGTGATGTATTCATAAATAATTTCTCATCGAAAACATGGTTCCATCTTGCTGTCACAGTAGTGTTGCCCCAAGGAAAGTCCAATGAAAACTGCCCTTCTGGGTCTTGAAATTTAAACACATCTCGTCCAAAATACCCACTTATGAAAACTCTGTCTTTATCACTAATTCGAGCATTCAACTTTGCGTTGATGTCATAAAAATAATAGGAGTTTCCTGCAAATCTACCCTCTTGAAAATTTTTAAGAAATGGTTTAGACAATAAGTCAATGTATGTGCGTCTACCTGATAAAATCATCGACACTCTATCTTTTATGATTGGCCCCTGTACAGTTAATCTAGAAGCTATTAATCCTATTCCACCCTCTGCATGCCAACTCTTTAAATTTCCTTCTTTCATTTTTACGTCTACTACAGATGATATCCTACCACCATAATTGGCGGGCATAGAACCTTTTTCAACGGTTACAGATTTTACAGCATCAGAATTGAAAACAGAAAAGAATCCAAACAAGTGACCAGTATTATACACTGTGGCATCATCAAGCAGTACAAGGTTTTGGTCGGGCCCTCCACCACGAACGTAGAAACCAGAATTACCTTCTCCCGCAGCTTGAATACCAGGTAGCAATTGAAGTGTTTTTAAAATATCTACCTCGCCTAAAAGTGCTGGTAAGTTCTTAGCTGTTTCCATTGATAGTTCTTGCCTTCCTATATTCGTGCTACTTACGTTTTTATCTTTTCGTTCACTGGTTACTACTATATCTTTTGTAACTACTGATGCCCCCTCCATTTCTACTTTTAGCTTTACATCTTTGTCAAGGTTAATGTTGTATGTTTTAGAATTGAAGCCTACATATGAAATTTTTATGGTGTATTTGCCAGTCGGTAAACTAAGAGAGAAAAATCCAAACTCATTAGTAGTGGTGCCTTTTGCTATTTCTTCTACATAAACTACTGCTGCAACTTGGCTTTCACCACTTGATGCGTCATTTACATATCCCGAAACTGTATATTTGGTCTCTTTTTGAGCAGAAATGGTGCTAAATAAAAAAGAAAGAAAAATTAGGGCATAGGGTTTCATATGAGTCTTTAGGATTGCAAAAGTAACTAATAGACCCGTATTTTTGTTTAAAGAGACTGTAATATATTAGTTAAAAATGAGGAGTTGGTTGAAAAGGAAGCCAATCAATTTATATGGTTTTTACCCCAGCCATTTTCGCCAACCAGCTGAAGTGCCCCGTGTGAGTAGATTCATGGCGTATAGCGTGCATTATTGAAAGCCTATTCGATACATCACCATCTCCAAAACCAAATTTTGATATATTGTCTTCATTGAGCTTTTCGTCAGATAAATTTCTAACGTAATCTAGACTAAACTGATGATAAGTTTTCATCAAGTCTAACAATTCTTTGAAAGTGCCATGTCCAGCATGTAATGAACCATCTGCTCCTAAGTGATAATGTTGTAGCCATATTGGTAAATTAGATTCTCCCCCTGTCATTTTCACTATAAGGTTATCTTCTGCCCAAAGCAAGTGAGCTGTTAACCAATAAATACTATTAAACTTCAATCCTCCCAATTCATGATTTAGAAACGGATCTACTTCTTTAAGTTTTGAAAGATAAAACAGATTTAATTTTCTGGCGAGTTCGAACATACGGGCTAACGTTTGTGCTTGTTGGTTTTGCATATGAGGTTGATTTATAAAGTCAAAGTTAACTCTTTTGTTAAATTTTTGAATCTTAGAGATTGATTTTATTTATCTCTTCATCTACCAAAATCTGCTTAAATCCTAAACTGATAGCTTTTTGTGATACCATGCTTACATCAGCTGGTCGTTTGTATCCGAAGTTAATAGACTTCTGAGATGAAGGTAGAAGAAGCGATTGGTCAAATTTATAGTGATTAGCTACTTTTAGCGCAAAGTCAAGTCTTGAAAGTCGTTCTGCACCGCCTAAATGATGTATTCCCTTGGCTCTAGAAAAGATAGCCATGATTCCCTCTGCTACAGTATAAGCCGATGCTATAGTTCTATATTCATCTGCAAAACATTGAGTAGGTTGGTTTGCTTTTAGCGATGATATTAACGATGCAAAATGATTTCTTTCATTTGCCACTAATTCGCCAAACATAAGCGGTAGTCTTGCTATGAGTGTGTTTGGGTAAATTTCATTTGTTTTTTCTTCAGCTATGAGTTTGTGTTCTCCATATCGATTGATAGGATTGGCTTGGTCTTTTTCGGTATAGTTACCTTTCTCACCATCAAATACCATATCAGTAGATGAAAATACCAATGGTATATTTTTTTCTGCTGCCAAATTCGCTATCAATATTGTAGCCTCTACATTTAACTTGAAGCTTTCTTCTTTGTTTTTTTCACAATACCCTAAATCAGCTAGAGCTGCAAAATGAAAAACTGCATCAGGTTTTACGGTATTGAAATACTTTATATATGCTTTAGCATTAGTTAAATCTAAAGACTCATAATGCGGTATGAACGAGGATAAATTTTTTCGGCCGATACCATAAAACAAAACATCAGGATGCTGTAATTTTAAAAAATGAAATCCTAAAAACCCACTAGCTCCAGTGATGAGAATCGTCTTTGGCATATGTTATCTGTAGGTGTATGTCTTTCCTTTGCACCAAATGCTTGTTTCGCCTCTTACGAGCGAATACACTACAACTTCGTTATAAACAGAATAGTTATCTCCTCTTACTATATTACTGCTCACTGGTACATTTTTACCATAGTAGTAGCCCATCAACCTTCCATACTGTTCTTGATAAACAAGTAAATCATTATCTGCTTTCATAGATAGAGGTTGAAAGCGCTCAAGCATTTCCATTTTACCTTTGTACCACGCATAAAAATTATTGCCTTGATCTGTAAATGCCACTATATTTTCTTTAACCAAAAGTTCTTTTGGTCTTGATTGAGATAAAATATTCATCTCTCCATCATACCAGATATTAAGTCTGTTTTGTTGATCATAAAATACAAAAAATCCTTCGCCAGTTAGATAGCTTTCCCTGTAAGGAATATTTGTTTCGTAAAAATTCCCTTTGCTATATACTTTGAAATTACCAATAAAATCTTTGTACATAATGATATCTCTATCTACTCTGAAACTTTCTGGAGTAAAGCCTTCTAGCATAATGGCTTCACCATGATAAAATGCCTTGAAATTACCTGCTCTATCAACATAAGCGAAAATATTATCTCCAATTTTTGCATTTTCAGATGGTATAGCCCATTGCTCAATGACAAAGTCATTTCCTTCATAAAATACTCTCGTATCATTTAAGTTACTTTCCCAAACAACTAGACTGTCAGACACCCAATAGGTGGGAAGCGCCAATCCATCTAATTGTCTAAACTTATCTTCATATAAAATATTTAAACTTCCAAAGTTGTAAAAACCGACCCAGTTGTCGGTCACAAAATAATCAGGCGTGATGTCCATTAAAGCGTATTGTTCACCTTTATAAAAGGCTCTTAGTCTCCCTTGCGGTGAGGAATAAAGCATAGCTCGCTTTCCTACTTTATAGTTTTTAAGTGGTAGTGGTTCCAATAGTCTTGATGTGCCATCATCAAACACATAGACCAAATCCATGATATCTTTATATGTAGCCACATACTGACAGTCAGCATTTTTTATAACGCTAAACAACAGCAATAGCAAAATGATTTTTCTCATTGGATTAAATTTAAATATCAAATTTTATGCCTTGAGCTAAAGGTAATTGGTCACTAAAGTTTATGGTGTTTGTTTGTCTGCGCATATAGGCTTTCCATGCATCAGATCCCGATTCACGGCCACCACCAGTTTCTTTTTCTCCACCAAATGCACCTCCTATTTCAGCTCCCGAAGTGCCTATGTTTACATTGGCAATACCACAATCTGATCCATTTGCAGATAAGAATAACTCTGCTTCTCTCATGTTGAGAGTCATGATAGATGAGCTTAATCCTTGTACTACGCCATTTTGTTTTGCGATTGCTTCATTCAGTGTTTTATATTTCATAATATACAAAATCGGTGCAAAAGTTTCGTGCTGCACTATAGGCATTTCATTTTTTGCTTCTATCACACATGGTTTTACATAGCATCCAGATTCATATCCTTTACCCGACAACACACCACCTTTGACAACAATTTTACCTCCTTGCTTTACCGCTTCATCTATAGCTTTTTGATATGTTTCTACAGCTTGTAAGTCGATTAACGGCCCCACTAAGTTTTTTTGATCTAAGGGATTGCCTATAGTGATTTGTTTGTAAGCTTTGACTAGGGTGTTTTTAATTTCATCAAAGATTGATTCATGAATTAAAAGCCTGCGAGTTGATGTGCATCGTTGTCCAGCAGTACCAACAGCTCCAAATACAGCTGCTCTTATCGCTATTTTTTTATCAGCATCAGGTGTAATGATGATGGCATTATTGCCACCAAGTTCAAGGAGAGATTTTCCTAAACGCGCTGCTACGTTCTGCGCTACTGCTTTACCCATATGCGTAGAGCCTGTGGCTGATATGAGAGCTACTCTAGTATCTTTAGTTAGTCTTTCCCCGATTTTTGCATCGCCATTTATCAGGCAAGAAATACCTTCGGGCAAATTATTTCGTTTGAAAACTTTTGCTACTATTTGCTGACAAGCTACTCCACAAAGTGGTGTTTTTTCGGAAGGTTTCCAAATACAAACATTGCCACAAATCCATGCCAGCATGGTGTTCCAGCTCCATACTGCTACAGGAAAATTGAAAGCAGAAATGATACCTACTAAACCTAAAGAGTGGTACTGCTCATACATTCTATGTTGGGGTCTTTCGCTATGCATTGTAAGGCCGTAGAGTTGGCGTGATAGGCCAACAGCAAAGTCGCAAATGTCAATCATTTCTTGCACTTCACCTAATCCTTCCTGTAATGATTTACCCATTTCATACGAAACAAGCTTTCCTAAATCATCTTTATTTTTTCTAAGTTCGTCACCAATTTGACGAATTATTTCACCACGTTTTGGAGCCGAAATATTTTGCCAATCTTGTTGTGCTTTTTGAGCTGTTTTGATTATAGCTTCATACTCACTATCTGTAGTAATAGTTACCGCACCAATAAATTCTCCATTTACAGGGGATATACTTTTGATGGTTTGTTTTCCTTTTCCCATCCATTTAGTTCCAGTAGATGTACCAAGATTTTCGCTTTTGATATTTAATGATTTCAATAATTTTTTCATGTGTATGCAATTATGGAGCTAAATTATAATTTATTTTATAGTCATTTACGTTTTTAAACTGACCTTAAAATAGTTTCTTTGTAAAGTAAACAAACCAATATGGCTATAAAAAGAACTTTAACATATTTAAGCATACTTATAACGAATGTGGTTTCTGCTCAAATAGAGAAGGGTACTATCAGTCCTGCTGGTCTTATAGATTTATCTTATAATGTAAATTCTAAAACAAGTAGTCAAACATTTGTTGTAGGGTTTTCGCCTGATGTATCATTTTTTGTTGCCAAAAACCTTGGCATAGGCCCTGTTTTTGGATATAACTTCAGTAGCAATAAATTTGGAGGTGCCATCACTTCTAGAAATCATAATTTTTTATTGGGACCAGCTTTGCGATATTATTATCCTTTTTCTGAAAAAGTGTCACTTGCTACAGTTGGGGAATTTACTTACGTTTTACGTAGAGAATTTTTTGGACAAAATGATCCTTTCTTCAATAGAAGCGGCATAGCTTGGAGAGCTGGTGTAGGTTTAGCCGTTTTTCCAATAAAATCAATTGCTATTGAATTATTAGCTAATTATAGAGGTCAGTATTACAGAAATTCAATTGTAAATAATGGCAATATTCTAGGAACTCCCACACCTGAAACAATACAGGGTTTTTACTTTGGTGCAGGGTTTAGGGTGTTTATTCCAAAAAGAGTGTTGAAAACTTCTTTGCCTATTCAAAATTAACTTCTTAACTTTAATTATGGCAGAGAATTAGGAAATACTATTGTATAACACTTAAATTTGCAATTATGGAAGAATGGATGGAAAATGAGGAGGAGATGTCATTAGGCGATATTTTAGGATTGGTGAAGCAATTTGAGTCTGCTCAATCAGAAGATAGAAATATCATGCTAGATGAAGAAAGCTACGAACGTATCATTCAATTTTATCAGGATAATCGAGAATTTAAGCGTGCTATTTCTGTGGCTGAAGTAGCTATGGAGCAGTATCCTTACTCTCCAGCATTTTATATTTTAAAAGCAGAAGTATTGGGCGAACAAAGAAATTTTGAGGAATCGCTCGAGATGCTAGAAAAAGCGCAGCATTTAGATGCTACTGAGTTATCGATTTATCTTATAAGAGCTGATATTTATCTTTGGACATCTCAACATAAAAAAGCCCTAGATCAAGTAAATATAGCTACAGAATTTGCTGTAGAAAAAGAAGAATTTGCTGATATTTATTTACTTAAAGCTTCTATCTATGAAGATTTAGAGCAGTATTTAGAAGTGATAGATGCACTAGAGCAAGCAATTTTGGCAATGCCAGATAATCTTGAAGCTCTCAACAGAATTTGGTTTGCTACTGAAATTGCAGAAACCTTTGAACGAAGTGAAAGTTTCCATAAAAAATTGACAGATGCATTTCCATATAATCACTATGCATGGTTTAATTTAGGGCATACTTACTATTATCAAAATAAATTTGATGAAGCGATAGAAGCTTTTGGTTTTGCTACTGCTATCGAAGATGATTTCGAACCTGCACATTTATTTTTAGGTGATGTTTATTATGAGATAGAAGATTTCGTCAAAGCGCAAGAATGCTATTTTGATGCCATCAACACAAGCAAGCCTTTTAAAGAGTCTTTTTTCAAACTTGCAGAAACTTTTGAGAAATTAGGTGATATGCAAAAAGCGCGACACTACCTCAGGAAGGCTACAAATATAGATGCTGAATACGATGAGGCTTTCCACAAAATAGGAGAAACTTATATGCAAGAAGAAAATTTCGCACAAGCCATACCAGCTTTTGAACGTGCCTTAAAAATTAGCCCTAGCGATTCTATTTTTTTATCATCATTGGGTGATGCATACCTCATGAATGACGATCCAGCTGCTGCTATTCCTCATTTTCAAAAGGCAATAGAACTCGAGCCTCATAATCTATCGCATTATGTACATTTAGGTTCAGCTTTTTTTGAGTTAAATGAGATAGATACATCTTTTGATACGTTTGAAATAGCTCTTCGATTATTTGCGGACTCTGCCGAAATTCGATATATTTATGCAGTGTACCTTATTCAGGCTGGTTCTCGAAAACATGGATTATCAATTCTTTCTGAGGCTATAGATTTAAATCCAAATGATGCTAAGCTTGTTTTTAAAATGGATAATGATTTATTAAATGATGATGAAGTGTCCGAAATGATAAACGGTATTAAAGAATAAACTTAATCAGCACTTTCAATAAAAAATCCCATAGCCTTTGCTATGGGATTTTTTATTGTATAAAATGCATTGTTTAAAAATAAACAGCTCTTCTAACTCCTGCTAAATGTTTTGCTAATCGAACCACTTGACAGGTATAGCCATACTCATTATCATACCATGCATAAATAACAATATTATGTCCATCTTCTGATACGATAGTAGCATTGCTATCTACTTCGCATGCTTGTGGATTGCCGATAACATCAGAAGATACCAATTCTGCTGAAAGAGAATAGTCGATTTGTTCTACTAAATCTCCATATAGAGAAGCATTTTTAATCATACTATTTAGCTCTTCTACAGTAGTCTTTTTGCTAACTTTTAAATTTAAGATAGCTAACGAAACATTTTGAACTGGAACACGAACTGCATTAGAGGTTAAGAGTCCTTTCATATCTGGATAAATCTTTGTAACTGCACTACCAGCTCCAGTTTCAGTGATTACCATATTGTTTGGAGCGCTTCGTCCTCTTCTAGATTTTTTGTGATAATTGTCTAATAGATTTTGATCGTTGGTGTATGCATGAACAGTTTCTATATGCCCTCTCTCTATGCCTAAGTTTTCTCTTAATACTTTTATGATAGGTACTATTGCATTCGTAGTACAGCTAGCCGCAGAGAATATTTGTCCATCTTTACCTAAAGTATAGTTTTCATGGTTTACACCATATACTATATTAGGAATAGCGCCTTTGCCTGGAGCAGTGAGCAATACTGCACTTACGCCTTTTGCCTTTAAGTGTTCACCTAATCCTTTTTCATCTCTCCAAGCACCAGTATTATCTATGATCAAAGCGTCATTAATGCCATATTGAGTATAGTCAACATCAGAAGGAGAAGAGGCTGTTATCATTTGTACTTTGTGTCCATTCATGATGATAGAACCAGATTCTAAATCTGCATCAACTACACCAGCAAATTTTCCATGTACAGAGTCTTTTCTCAAAAGAGAAGCTCTTTTTACTAAGTCATCAGAGGCTTTGTCTCTAGTGACGATGGCTTTAAGTCGGAGTTGTTGTCCAGCACCTGCATGCTGAATAAGAATTCGCGCAGCTAATCTTCCAATTCTACCAAACCCATACAATACTACATCACGTGGTTGCAAATCTTTTACTGGTGTATCTTTGAGCGTTTTTAATTTCTCTGACACAAAAGCTTCTATTTCAGTAATATTACCTTCATCAAAATATTCTTTACATAATCTACCTAAATCGATTTTACAAGGGCTAAGATTTAGCTTTTCTATTGCTTTTGCAAATGATAGGGTAAGGCTAATATTGATAGGCATACCTGTAAACTTGGCAGCATATACATGATCGTTTAGAATTTCTGTAATTTTTTTATCGAAAACTTGTCTTCTAAAAAGCACTAGTTCGATAGACTTGTCAAATTGAAGTTTAGAACCTTTTTGTAAAAGTTCTAATGCTTGTCTCTCTTCTGAAATCCAATTGGATAGTTCTTGTTCGTAGCGATCGCTCATAGAGGTTATGATTTTGTTTTTAAATTGGGTGCTAAAATAAAAAAGTCCGCAAGATTTGCTTGCGGACTTTAATTTTTATTTATCCTAAGTAAGATTTTAATAGTTCACTTTTTGCGCTGGCTTTGAGTCGCATGAGCGCTTTATCCTTTATTTGTCTTACCCTTTCTTTTGTTAAATCATATTTCATAGATATATCTTCAAGCGACATAGGATGATCCATGCCTATTCCAAAATACAATTTAAGTACTTCAGCTTGTTTTTCGTGCAATGTGCCTAAAGACCGCTCTATTTCTTGTCTTAAAGAATCATGATAAGCTACTTT
>JBIKJU010000008.1:0-22301 GCA_044360745.1 Chitinophagales bacterium | reverse complement strand
AAATTAGCTTCGCAATCTTCTACTTTGTCTCCTCCAAAAAAATTAGTACCCGGACACGATTTAGTACTACCTGCGCCATTTTTTCGCTGCCCTGTACCTAAGTCATACCAATGGTGATAGACGATACCGTTGGTGGTAACGGGAATATTAAAACGTTTTACTACTGCTGCTGTAGTTCTCAAAATACTATCTCTTTGCTCGCTAGTCATAGTATCGCCTCCTTTATCAAAATTGCCAAAATACACAAAGCAAATTCCATTTTGATTTGCCCCTTTTAAACATGCTGGAGCTCTTTCTAAGGTTCTTCCTGTACATATTTTACCATCAGGGAAAATCGTAAAATGTTGGGCTATAACATCAGTCTGAATTCTAACTTTATGATCATCTTGCATCGGGCGTTAGCGTTCAAAATGATTAGAACCAGTAAAGTGAATATAGCTGGGTATAGCTGTGTCGTGTTGCTGTTCTATGGGTATAGTGCGGGCTACTTGCTGTTTAGCTATTTAGTTTTCAAACTCTGTTATGGTCATGAGAGTAAAACCGTATTTTGTCTCCATCGATGTGGTTTGATTTTAAAGATAATCTTTAGCTATAAAGTACAAAATAAATTATACAAAAAAATGTCAGCTAAACAACCACTTTACCATTTCCTTAAAAGAAATTTTTTTGCCTTGCATCAAAATGCCAGTTCGGTATATTTTACCAGCAATGTAGCTTGTAAATAAAATGGTCAACAGAAGAATCGAAAGCGATAATCCGATTTGCCATAAAGGCGGACTAAAGGGCAATAATGATGGCATCACTATCGGTGATGTAAATGGAATAATACTGCCCCAAAAAGCAATGCTTCCCTCTGGATCATTCATGGCTCGCATCATTAAAAAAATAGCTAAAATTATGGGTGCTACTATCGGGAAAGTAAGGGACTGCGCATTAGATTCGTCTACCCCAGCTGCTCCAATAGCTGCGAAAAGTGCTCCATATAAAAAGTAGCCACCTACGAAGTAAAAGAAACTACCCAATAAGATAGTTTTAAAATCAAAATCTTTTAGCTCATTGAGGAGTTCAGTGATTTGCGATTGATCTACAGCATTTGCTGCCGATGACATATCTGACATAGGCATGCTAGGCGCTAGCAATCCCATTAGTGGCGCAAACAATAACCCTCCTACTATCATTGTAACTCCCCACATAAAAAACTGAGTGAGTCCTACTAGTCCTACACCTGATATCTTACCAATCATAAGCTGCCAAGGTTTTACACTAGAAACCAATACCTCTACTATTCTACTGTTTTTTTCCTCCATCACTCCACGCATGATCATCACTCCATAAAGGTTTAAAGCAATATAAATCAAGAACCCAATCAAGTGTCCAAAAATAGAGGCTAATGCCACAAATCCAGATTTCTCTTTCTTTTCATCAAATCGCTCGAAATTAATAACAGGTGTGGTTTTGAAAAATTCGGCACTCATAGTATCACCTACCAGTGTTTTTACTTTCTTCTCAAAAACAATGTCATCTACATTTTCTTTTATAAAACTTCTTGTATTAATACCCACTCTACTTTTTGAAATAAAGCGAATGGGTGTTCTGCCTGTGTTTTGGATATTAAAATCGGCAGGGATGACTATCACTGCATCGGTGTTTTCATTTTTTAATAAGCTATCTTCATTTTGTTCAGCCAATGCTTTTTTAAAATACAATGACCCATCAGATTTGTCAGGGGGTTGAAAGTTTGCAAATAATCCAGATTTGTCTAAAAACACTACCTCACTTACTGAGCCGCTCATTGATTTGCCAAAAAAAGTAATCAAAAGAGGAAGTGCCAAAAACATAAGTGGTGCAAGAAATGTAGTCAATATGAATGACCTTGTGCGCACTCTGGTGATATACTCTCTGGCAATAATGTAAAACAGTTTACGCATTTTCTTGTTTTACTTGTTGGATAAAAATTTCTTGAATGCTTGGTAGCACTTCATTAAAACTAATTATTTCTAATTCTTGTTCGATGAGTTTTTTGAGTAATATGGAGTTAGACAATGAAGAGGCAATAGTCCATAGATTTTCAGAGTTTGCTACTATAAGTATGTTTTCGTCTTCCAGAATGCGTTGTTCAGCTTGTGCTAATTGCAATTGAAAGTGTCCTTTTTTGAAACGCTGACGTAGAGATTTCACTTCACCATTGAGTACTTTTTTGCCATGATTGATAAGGGCTATTTCATCACAAATTTGCTCTACTTGTTCCATACGATGGGTAGAAAAAATAATGGTTTTGCCTTCATTTTTCAATTGGTGAATTTCTTGTTCAATGAGTTGGCTATTCACAGGGTCGAGTCCCGAGAATGGCTCATCTAATATGATTAAGTCAGGGTTGTGAATCACAGTGACTATAAATTGTACTTTTTGGCTCATTCCTTTTGACAGCTCCTCTATTTTTTTATTTCGCCAGCTTTCGATATCAAACTTTTTTAACCAAAAATCTGTCCTCTCAGCAGCCTCTTTTCGACTTAGTCCTTTCAGAATAGCAAAATATTGGAGTTGTTCACCTACACTCATATTTTTATAAAGACCTCGCTCTTCGGGCATGTAACCTACGGTGTTGATAGATTTATCATCAAGCAATTTTCCCCCTAAAAAAATTTGCCCACTATCAGGAATCAAAATGCGGGTAATCATTCGGATGAGAGTAGTTTTTCCAGCTCCATTTGGTCCCAGAAGACCAAAAATTGTTCCCTTCTTTATGTCTATACTAATATTCTCATTGGCATTTTGATGACCAAACATTTTAGAAACATTGTGTATAGATAAAAATGGCATATGGAATTTAGTTTTTGCGTTTAATCTTTACGGTTATAAGACCTACTTGTACTTCTATTTCTTGTATTTTACCATTTTTAAAAATATAAGTGTTGACATTACCATCAGAGCTTTTATAGACGTAGGTATTTGGGGTAGTATTTTTTATTTCAGAGAAAGTGCCATCTACTTCATACAGCAATTTTTTAATGCCGATAGGTTCTTTAAAGTACATAGCCAATACTGAAAAGCGCGGAGATTCTTTTAGAAAAAAACAACGGCCATTATGTGTTACTTGGTATTTATCTTCAATAAGTTTTATAGTACAAGAACTAGACTTGTCTGGGTGGTCAATATACTCGTGCGAAGATTGAAAAAGTTTCCCGTTTTTATAAATGACTTTATAATTCGTCTGCTGAGCTCTGTCTATCCACAATACTTTGGCGCGTGCTTGAGACTGTAGGGTGTATATTTCTTCTCCATCCGTATTTAGCTCTTTCTGTATGTTGAGCTCACCTATTTTTTTACCCATCAAAAACATATCGAAAGCGAGAGCTTCACCTGCATATGCATATGATGAGAAAAATAGGAAAACGTATAAGCCAATAATTTTCATATAAATTTCTTTTGCCCTAAAATAAAAAGAAGCAACTAAAAAGTAAAACAATTTCTGCAAACTATTAAGGTCATTAAACTATATCAATCTAGTTTAGTGAATGATCTTAGCAGGATTATCTTAAAAGAGTAAGCGGAAATTGCTTTGTCACCACTGAGCCATCATTTTTAGTTAATGAGTAATAACCAAAATAGACTTCTGAAGGTTGAGCAGCACCATTGAATGTCCCATCCCATCCATTTAGAATATTATTGGATTCAAAAACTATTTTCCCCCATCTGTTATAAATGCGCATTTCAAAAGTTTTCGTATCGTTTGACAAAACAGTAAATACATCATTTATACCATCTCCGTTTGGTGTAAATGCTGATGGCGCAACAGGATCTCCTGCTGGATTTACTTTTATACTTACACTAGCGGTAGCTGAGCAGTTGTTGGCGTATGTGGCAGTAAGGGTATAAGTGTTTGTGGGGTTTGATCCATTGAAAGTAGGATTGGCGCAATCATTACAAGTTAATCCAATAGTTGGCGACCAATTATAGCTATTAATAGAAGTAGTAACTGGTAAAGATGACACAGCTAAGGAAACAGTACTTCCCGAGTTGATAGTGGTGTCTTTAGGGAAAATAGTTAATGCTACCGTGTCAGGTTGTGTCACCACGAAAGACGCACTTGCAGAACAATTGTCCCCATCTGTAATGGTTAAACTGTAAGTGTTGGAGCATAAATTAGAAATAACATTAGAGGTTTGTGCATTATTCCATAAATAACTGACATTTCCTGCTGAACCTCCAGATACTGTTGCGTTTAAGCTACCATCACATATTCCAAAACAACTTATACTGTCTGTCTGTGTGATTACAACGCTTGGATTTGGAGTATTTGAAACAGTTACGGATGCTGTTGAACTACACCCATTATTTGGGTCTGTTACTGTTACGGTGTATGTTCCAGCTGTATTTACACTGTTGCTATCTGTGTTTACTCCACCACCCCAGTTATAATTAAGACCTGCTGAAGGGGAGGTGGCTAGGAGGGTTACAGTAGAGTTGTTGCAATTCAAATTGTTGGGTTGATCTATTGATACTATAGGGGGTGTTGTAGATTCGCTAACTACTGCACTTGCAGTGGCAGTGCACCCACTCAAGATTTGTGTAGCAGTGACAGTATAAGTGCCACCACTAGTTAAGATAACTGATGAAGAAGTATCTCCTGTACTCCACGAGTAAACGGTAGGTGAAGGTGATGAAACCGTTAAGGTATCTGTATTTTGGATACAATTTATAAAGCCTGTACTTGGAGATATAGTAGGAATTGGCAGGGTGATATTTTGAGTGACTTGTAAAGAAGCAGATGCAGTACAATTGCTAATTGGATCTGTAGCAGTTACTGTATATGTTCCAGGATTATTGATGTTTATTGAGTTGGTATTATTTCCTGAGCTCCAAACGTAGGTTACGTTTGGCAAAGAAGAAAAAGCAGTTAAAGTATTGCTGGTAACTAGACAAGATAAGTTATTGCCTGGGATAATATTTACATTTGGATTTCCTACCTGCACACTTACAACTCTACTTGCTTGGCATCCATAGCGATCTGTTGATGTCACTTGATAAGAGGTTGAAGCAGATGGCGCAATGTTAGTGGTTGGTGTACTTGCGACAGAAGCACCAGAGCTTTGATTGATCCAGTTGTAGGAATAACTTGGAGATCCAAACTGTGTACTAGCTGTCAACTGCACATTTTGTCCTGCGCAAACGCTTGTGGGCGTTGCAGATGCGGTGATAACTGGACAAAGGTTTACCTTGACTATAGATCGATAAGTGGCAGGAGCAAAACACGGAAATCCAGGATTTACATATACATCATTCCATCGTCCATTGCTAAGTTGAAGTATAGCTGCGTCCTCACCCGAACCCGAACAAATATCAACAGTATTGTTTGGCTCTCCAGTATTCCAATTGGTATAACTAGACGGTGTGCCATCCTGCCATACCCAATTTCCTTCTTGGACTATATCGGTGTATCCTATCCAAACACCACCTGTTAGTCCTTGTGCTTGTGCAGCAGCTAAAACGGCTGCGTTTTCAGTAGCATTGTTGATAGTGAGGAGAGTAGCGCCTACTGCCGCTGCTTGGTTTGATGCGGTATTCCAATTGCTTGTTGCAGATGGATTGTAGTAGTATCGTGAACATGGTTGATTAAGAACATTGATAAATTGGAAGTTTGCAGCAGCCATAGCCGCATCAATTGATGCAATATTGCAAGTCACTGGATTACAAACTTGAGTAGTCAGATTGATAGTGTCTGCTGCTGAACAGCCATAGCGGTCAGTAGCCACTACAGCATAATTGGTAGCAGCAGTAGGGGTAACGCTAATCGAATTCCCAGAACCAATATTGGAGGAGTTAGTTAAATTTAGCCATTGGTAGCCATAGTTAGGAGAGCCAAGAGAAGCTGTGGCACTCAATTGAGCAGGCTGATTTACGCAGACAGGAAGAGATGGTGAAGTGGCTATCACTGTTGGGCATAAATCAATCTCTATAACTGATCGAAACTGTGCTGCACCAGGGCAACCGTTATTAAGAGCTAAGTCATTCCATAATCCGTTACTCAGCTGCATAATGGCACCATCTTCATCATTATAGCATGGAAAACCGCCAGAGTTGCTAGGCTCGCTTCCGTTCCAATTTGTGTAAGAATTTGACGATCCATTTGTCCATACCCAATTTCCTTCACTAACTTGATCCGTAAATCCAATCCAAATTCCTCCAGAAAACCCCTGCCCTTGAGCAGCAGCAAGCACTGCTGCATTTTCTTGTGCAGAATTTATAGATACCAAGAATCCTCCTACCGCTGAAGCTTGACTACTTGCGGTGTTCCAATTGGAAGTTGGATTGTTATTGTAAAAATAACGACTACAAGGTTGCCCTTGCACGTTTAATAAAATATAACCTCCTGCAGACATGGCTGCATCTATGGCCGCAATATTACAAGTGGGGGACTGAGCCTCAGAAAACAAACTGAAAATACAAAGCAAAATCGTAGGGAAAGATTTTTTCATGATATTATTATTGTTTATTATAGCAAGATTTAATCCCAAATATAACCAATATTTTTTGAAAGGAAAATCTTTAAAAATTTATTGTAAACTCTTTACTCTCCAAACATATCTTTCATTTTATCGAAAAATCCCCGTTCTGTTCGAAGATTTCCTTTAGGAGCAAATCCATTAGACTCTCTCATTTTTTCCAATATTTTTTTATCTTCAGCTGACAAATCCTGAGGGGTATAAACATTTACTATCACCAACTGATCTCCTTTGCCGTAAGAATTTACTGATGGAACGCCCTTACCTGCAAGTCTTAAAATTTTCCCTGCTTGAGTGCCTGCCGGCACTTTTATTTTTGCTTTCCCTTCTATAGTAGGCACTTCTACCGAGCATCCCAAAACAGCGTCAGCATAATTTAAAAAGAGATGGTAAATAACATTTTGGCCCTCTATTTCTAACTCTGCATTTTTCTCGATTTCTATTTGCACGATTAAATCTCCAGCTGGACCACCTTGCTCTCCAGCGTTTCCTTTGCCTGATACCGCTAGTTGCATGCCATCTTGCAATCCTGCCGGGATATCAAGATTAAGTGTTTCTTCACCATACGTAGTTCCTAGTCCATTACAATTGCCACATTTTTTGGTTATAGTTTCTCCCGAACCATTGCAATATGGGCAGGTAGATTGAGTTTGCATTTGCCCTAAAAAGGTATTAGTCACTTTTCGGATAACTCCCGATCCACTGCAATGTGTACATCTGCTTACAGAACTTTTATCTTTAGCCCCTGAGCCATCACAAGTGTTGCAAACTACTTGCTTTTTCACCTTTATGGTTTTAGTAGCTCCTGAAGCTACTTCTTGTAAATTGAGTTTTACTTTTATGCGAAGGTTAGCGCCTTTTCTCCCACGGGTTCTTCTTCCACCACCACCACCACCGCCACCAAAAAAGTCGCCAAAGCCACCACCACCGCCACCAAATATATCTCCAAAGTTTCTGAAAATATCTTCCATATTGCCTTGTCCACCACCACCAAATCCGCCCATGTCAGAAGCTGCGTGTCCGTATTGGTCGTATTTTGCACGCTTTTGTTGGTCGCTTAGTACTTCATAAGCCTCAGCTGCTTCTTTAAATTTCTCCTCAGCAGCTTTATCGCCTTGGTTCCTATCTGGATGATACTGTAAAGCTACTTTTCGGTATGCTTTTTTTAATTCATCAGCAGAGGCTGATTTACTCACACCCAGTATGTCATAATAATCTCTCTTTGCCATGTTCGCTATTCTTTTCCTTTTTTATTAGTCTATTTTTTTACCAACTACTACTTTGGCAAATCGAATGATTTTATCGTTTAGGTAGTATCCTTTTTCTACCTGATCCACAACTTTTCCTACGATTTCAGGTGTTGGTGCAGGTATTTCGGTTAGGGCTTCGTGCTGTTCTACATTAAACTCTTCGCCTATAGTCTCTATACTTTTGAGCCCTTTTTGCTGTAGAGTATTCAACATTTTTTGATAAATCAGCGACAAACCTTCTCTCGCTTGCGCTACGTCTGTCAAATTTTCAGAAGCTTTTATGGCACGCTCAAAATCATCTAGGACAGGTAGCATGGAAATGATAGTGTCCTTTGCCGCGGTTTGTATCAAATCTAAACGTTCTTTAGCGTTTCTCTTTTTGAAATTGTCAAAATCAGCATAAAGGCGAAGATATTTGTCTTTCTGCTCCTCTAGTTGAGCCTTAAGTGTTGTTATTTCTAGTTCTGAGGGGTTTGTTTGTTCTGAATTTCCCTCATTCTCAGTAGCATTTTCTATGTTATAGATCAACTCATCTGTTTGTTCTTGAGTGAGTTTTTCTTCTATATTTTCATTTGGTAACGGCTCTTCTTGTTGCATATCAAATATTTTGTCCAAATATAGCAAATAGTTTGCCAAGGGCGCTCAATGGACAATTTGACAGCAAGTTTATGCCGCTATTCTTGATAAATTATGCACTAACTGCGGTCTGTATCCATCGCCAAAGAGAATGAGGTGAATGAGCAATGGGTATATATTCCAAAGTGCTACTCTATCTTTCCAGCCGGCTACCAGTGGGTAGTTGGCTTCATATGCTTCATAAAAAGTGCGGTCAAAACCACCAAAAAGAGAGGTCATAGCGAGATCTAGTTCTCTATGCCCAAAATAACATGCAGGGTCAATGAGAGTTACGTCTTGGTTTTGGGTAGTGATAAAATTTCCAGACCATAGGTCGCCATGAAGCAATGCTGGATTTTCTTTTGGAAAGTAGTCACTAAACTTTTCAAAAAGTTTGACAAAAATTTCTACTTCAGAAAGATAAAGTAATTGTTGGTTAAAAGCTCTATTGACCAATGGTCGGAGTCTGTACTCTACAAAGAAATCTGTCCAGTTTTTAGTCACCACATTAGTTTGAAAAATTAGGCCACAATAATTGTTGAAGTTAAGACCAAAATGTGCCTGTTTAATGGAATGAAATTGAGCGAGTTTCTCGCC
The DNA here is from genome assembly GCA_044360745.1 of Chitinophagales bacterium. Classification (GTDB taxonomy): domain Bacteria; phylum Bacteroidota; class Bacteroidia; order Chitinophagales; family LD1; genus CALAYL01. The sequence continues at coordinate 13,336 of JBIKJU010000008.1, read as the reverse complement.
AAACTGGCGCATACTAGTATATGATGGTCGAGAAGATTCGATATAATCTAACATGAGAAACGCAGTATCTTCAGTGTATCCTACTTCTACGATTTCCGGTGTGCTAAATACTTGCTGTTGTTTTATAAGTTGTAGGTTTTTAACTTCCGATTCAAAAAAATCAGGAATAAAAAACTCATTCCATTTGATAAAATAGGTGCCAGTTTTTGAATAAATCTTCGCTGCCTCGTTGATACTGCCTCCCTTTACTATTACAGCATCTGTAATATTGTATTTGCTTTGCAAATAGGCCGATAGGTCTGGAGGAAGGCTTAAGTTTTTCATTCGATTCTTTTTATCTGAGCACCGATAGCATTTAGTCGTTTATCTATATTTTGATAACCTCTATCGATTTGGTCTACATTGTGAATAGTAGATTTACCTTCTGCTGACAAAGCAGCTATAAGAAGAGCTACTCCAGCTCTTATGTCGGGTGAAGACATGGTGATGCCTCGCAAATTATATCCTCTATCTATTCCTATCACAGAGGCTCTGTGTGGGTCACAAAGGATAATTTGAGCTCCCATATCTATAAGTTTGTCTACAAAAAACAATCGCGATTCAAACATTTTTTGGTGAATCAAAACCGAACCCTTGGCCTGCGTAGCAGTCACTAAAACAATACTGATAAGGTCAGGAGTAAACAATGGCCATGGACCATCTGATACTGTCAAAATAGAACCATCAATAAATCGCTGTATTTCATAGTGCTCTTGAGATGGAATAAAGATATCATCGCCTCTAAACTCCATAGTTATTCCCATTTTTTGGAAAGTGGTAGGGATATTTCCGAGTTCTTGGATAGCACAATCTTTAATTAAAATCTCTGATTTAGTCATGGCGGCTAACCCTATAAAAGAACCAATTTCTATCATGTCTGGGAGCATCTTATGAGAAGTACCTCCTAATTCGCTTACTCCATCTATGTATAAAAGATTAGAACCAATGCCAGATATTTTTGCGCCCATTCTATTGAGCATTTTGCAAAGTTGCTGGAGATACGGCTCACAAGCGGCATTGTATATAGTAGTGCGGCCATCGGCTAAAACAGCTGACATGACTATATTTGCAGTGCCTGTCACTGAAGGTTCGTCTAGCAAAATATAGGTTCCTTTTAGATGAGAAGCATTAATAGAGTAAAAGCTATCATCAGAGTCATACTCAAACTTTGCACCCAGCTTTTCAAATCCTAAAAAGTGAGTATCAAGTCTTCTTCTACCAATTTTATCACCGCCAGGTTTTGGCATGTAGGCTTTTTTGAATCGAGCCAACAAAGGGCCTATAATCATAATACTGCCTCTAAGTGCTGCGCCTTTCTTTTTAAACACATCACCTTGGAGATAGCTTAAGTCTATATCATCTGCTTTAAAGGTATATGTATCTTCATTGAGTCTATTTACCTTTACCCCTAAATCTTTTAAAATTTCGATTAATAAATTGACATCTCTAATGTCTGGAATGTTGGCAATAGTGACTTCTTCGGCTGTAAGCAAAACAGCTGAAATGATTTGTAACGCTTCGTTTTTTGCCCCTTGTGGAATCAGTGTTCCGTTTAGTTTTTTACCTCCTTTTACTATAAAAGATTGACTCATTTTTTTGCTGACTTAATTTTAATACTAAATTACTTCTAATTAAGTGGAGTATAACCATTTATGGCTATCTTAAAGCTAACCTATACATGTGAAGTGTACTGAAAAAGAAACGGCTAGTTAGGCGAAAATATCGCCATAAACTAAATGACTGTTGAGCGTTTTGAAGTTTTCTATATGATATGTGTAATACAAAATTAGCTTTTTTAGAAGTTCTAATCGATTCTGCTTTACGTGTAGTGAATCAGGAATAGTATCACTGGAAAGTAGCGCGTTGAGCCATTTGCTTTCTTCTGCTGACAGAGCATAAAGATTGCCTTCTATTGTTTTTTGAAAACTTCCATTGCGAAGATCAAAGTATTGATACTCATTATTAAAATTATTGTCTGGGGAAAATCCAAGATAGTGAGAATAATTAATCAAAAACCGAATTGGAAAAAGAGAATCGGGAGTGGAGGCATCTAGGTATAAAAATTGGTTATAGAGAAAATCAAATTCCTCTTCATTTGATTGGTGATCGATATGAGTAGCTGCTATAACCTCTAATACGAACTGCATTAGTGATGATTTCACGATTTCAAAGGGTAAGGTTTGATATATATGCGATCTTTTAACATCCTTATAATATTGCAAATTTTTTGTTGAGTTATATTGAAAATCTAGGTCTAGTAATGTGCCTGGCTGAAATAGACTTGCTTTATTTGATTTTCCTTTTGAGCGTACACCTTTTATCATAAAAGAAACTACACCCATTTGCTCTGTCAATATTTTTGAAATGAGACTAGTTTCTCCATATTTTATAGATTGTAAGACTATTCCTTTACATTTGCAAAACATGGCACACAAGATAAAATCTAATTCCTATTTTTGGTTGATAAGTATCCCATTACTTGCTTTTTTTTCAATTTCATCTATGATATATTGTATGAAGTGGGATAATATGGATGCTATTTATCCTTGGCATTATTTTATTAGCGAGTGTTTTGCTCATGGACATCTACCGCTTTGGACTCCATATTGTAGACTAGGTCAGCCTTTTTATGGTGATTTAAGTATGGGAGGCTATTATCCCATCACTCTTCTCCTAACATTTTTTACTGACTATAGTGTTTACATAGCTAATCTAGAGTTGGTTATTCATCTTCCTATTGCCTCTATTGGGATGTATAAGTTATTGCAGCGATTAGGATGTTCTGACTTGGCGAGCATGACTCTTGGAATAGCATATAGTTTGAGTGGCATTTTTTTATCACATGCTATGCATTATCCGCTTTTTGTGAGTGCTGCTTGGGTGCCATTTCTTTTTTTATTTCAAATTAAACTTCATGATACTTTTTCTTTTAAAAATGCAGTTTTAGCAGGAATCAATTTTGGTCTTTTTTTTACAGGAGGCTATTTAGCTTTGCTCATTATTTGGGTTTATGTTATACTATTTTTCCATCTTTTTTTTATCGTCAAAAAAAAGAGATATACTGATTTTTTAAAGAATGGTTCGGTGTTTGCTTTTACAAGTCTTTTACTTGGCGCTGTACCACTTTTGTTTTTTATCGAGAATAGTTCGCTGATTGATAGAGGCAATGGAGTAAGCTGGGAAATGGCTAGTCAACTGCCTTTTACCCTCAAAAGCTTTGTGTCGTTTTTTGCGCCATTGCTAACAGCCTCTTCTAAAGTCGATTTTGGCACAGATATCTCAATGAGGAATAGCTACGTCGGGATACTCCTGTTGCCTTTCGCGTTGCTTTTTATACTAAAAAAGAAAAACCGAAATGCCTTTTTGTTGTTTGGAGTGGCGTTAGTTTTTTTGTTGATAGCTATGGGTGATATGCTGCCTTTTAGAAAGTTGCTTTATGATTATGTGCCCTTGATGGATAGTTTTCGTTTTCCTTCGATTTTCAGATTTGTATCTATTTTCTTTGGTGTTGTTTTATTGGCTTTTACCTTTGATTGGGTTTTAAAAAATAAAAATTCAATAGTTCTAAGACGTTTGATTTTATTCACTCTTGTTAGTTTTTTAGTAGTATTTGTTCTGTCAGTCTACAAATTACAATTTATATCTTTTAATCTACAAATTGATTCATGGGAAAACTTGTATAAATTAAATTCATGGACTATTATAGCAATAGAAAGTGGTTTGGCTTTCGTGCTTTTTCTTGTTCTTTTAGCTACTAAGTTTAAAGCAAATTTATTTTCATTCGTTGTCGTTGCTGACGTTTTTATACATGCCATTTTACTTCAGTTTACTACTGTAGCTTGTGATGTAAAGATGAAAGATTTACACTTTAATCTTCAAAGCTATCCCAAAGGATTCCCAATTCCTAATAATGAAGTTTCTTCGGGAAGTTTTAATCAATGGGGGGATAAAAATATTGCCCCCCCTATTTGGCAAAATGCTGGATTTATAAGAAAAGAAATAGCAATTGATGGATTTGGCAGTTTTAATCTCAATAACTACAACTATTTTATGGATAGTTTTGTTTCTAAAAATGATATCCTAAAAAAGCCTTATGCTTCTCTAACACATTCAAAATCTAGAGTCAATATTGATTATTTTTCCCCTAACAGAGTTTTGTTTACTGCATATTGTGAAGCAAATGACACTTTTGTAGTAATGCAAATGATGCATCCTGAATGGAGAGTGAAGGTAAATGGAAAGACGGCTAAATTCGAAGAGGATGTTCCCTATCTTTCAGTCTTGCTAGGAAAAGGCATAAATACAATCGAAATAAATTTTGCAAGTAGCAGAATAGTTGGAATGCTAATAGCCCATTATGTTTTTTGGACGTTAGCCTTACTTTTTGCAATATTTAGTTTAGCAAAACTATTTTTGCAACGTTTCGCTCCTTACCAGCATCAGTAGCAGCATATACTAAGTAAACGCCCGATGCTACTCTCTTACCTTCGTATCCTTTTCCATCCCAAATCATTTGTCCCCCAAATGCTTTTCCTTGATGTACTAAAACACCAGATGCGTCTAGTATTTTCACATAAGCATCGTCTACCAGTCCTTTGATGGCTATAGGCCCATCATAGTTGGGCAATACAGGGTTTGGGTAAGCTATAGCCTCACCTTTTTTCTCTTCGCCTTGTATGGCATCGCCTTGGTAGCTTACTAAGCCTTGCTCAGTAGCAATAAATACTTCACCTGTTTTAGGATTTATTTTTATATCTAAAATCGAATTAGAAGGCAAGGGACTATTTTTGTCTGTGAAGTTTAGTAATTCGTTTTTACCATCTTTAGTTATCAAATAAACACCATTAAGTGTGCCAACCCATTTTCGATTTCCTGCATCTACTGCTAAAGCTTTTACCACTTCTGTACTAAATAAAAAGCCGATAAATCCATCTCGCTCCACTTTAATTTTGTCAGCATTGCATCCATTATTGCTAAACACACTACTTGCGCAGAAAAAAGTTCCGACTCCTTCATCTGTTCCTACCCAAATATCATTGTCTTTGTCTTCTACAATAGTCCATACAGAGTTGCTAGGAAGGCTATTACCAGTGCCCAATCGCACAAATTTATCATCAGCCATACTTTCTAAATCATCGCCAGAGTCATATACTATCACATCACCATCTCTTTGGCACATCCATAGCCAACCTCTACTATCTATAAGCATTTTTCTGGTAGATCTAATACTATAGGGTACCGATATTGAAATCCAGTTACCTTTGGTATCATAAATTTTTAATGGCTGTGAAGCACCAGAATTCATCATCCAAACATTTCCCTTTTTGTCAGTAGTAAGTGCTGATACTAATGTAGTAATTCCCGAAACAGCTTCTAAAGGACTATTGGAATTGTTGAAAATAGATATGTTTTTTGATTCAATATCATACTCTACCAAGCCTCCACCAAAAGATCCATAATATACTTTTTTGTTTGGTTCAGATACAGACACAGTGATGAGATCTTTGCAATCAAACAAGAGGGGATAGCCATTAGTGAAATTGTAAAATCTCCAAAGTTCATTTTCGTAAAGCACTACGCCATCTCTATTATTATTTCCTGAAATGTAAGAAGGGTCTACTCCACCAGAAGCTAGAAACGCAGTGTTCTCGAAGAAAGCAAGATTGAAGCCTCCATTTGTAATGGGGCCATCAGGAGCAAATCGTTCACCTCCAGAGCCGTCAGTATTATATTTCCATAATCCTGTCCATAAGTCTGCTACCCAAATCTTGTCGCTAGCTACTACATCTATATTTCTATTGGGTTGTGTAAAACGTTTTGAAGTCGTATCTCCATTTTGATCTACAACCAACCATTTTGTCTCAAATGAATTCTTTTTCCATAAAGCTATCCACAGGCTTTGATTGGTTGTTTTTAGTCGTTCAATAGACCAAGCAGTATCAGCATAATACGACGACCAATTTGAACCATTGTATCGATAAATAGTGTCACCAATTTGGGTGTAAATTTGATTCCCTAATGATGCTATCTGGTTTGAACGTTTTGCTGGAATACCGTTGTTTTGCAATGTCCAACTGCCAAAATTCTGAAGATTTGAACCATTTAAATTGGCTATTTTTATGCCTTCATTAGTGGATGCAAAATATTGAGTTTGAGAAACTGTAAAGGCTTGTACTGGAACAGAAGTGCCATTGTGACCAATTACATAGGTGCTTCTGATTTCTTTTCTTTCTAAATCTAATACGGAAACTCCTAAGTCGGAGCTGATAAACACGTTTTTGCCAAAGCTGTAGAGGTTATTTATATTCTTAGAGCTGGTCGTAATTTTGTTTTTAATTTCTGGAAGGTTATAAATAAACTCATCATTGACAAAGAGGTCAATATTACTGTTTTTGTAAGCTATAACGAGTGTTTTAGTTGGTGTATTATACACTATATCAGCCACGTCAACATCACTTAATCCGCTAGCTTTATCGATAGATTGAATTGAAAAATCAGATTTGTTTATGTAAAAAATTGACAATTGAGATGCTACATAAATTTTATCCTCAGACTCTTGTACTTTGGTAGCAAAAGCGTAAGGAAAATGAGCTTTCCATGTTCCGATAGGTCTTTGTGAATATGATGAGGTACTAATTAGTACAAAAAAAAGTAAAGTAACTCGCATTTTTATTTATTATTAAAATTCAGTACTTAAACGGGATGTTGCTATTAATATTGCAATCTAAAAAGAAAATTAAAATAGAAAAGATAAACCATAAAAATGCCTAAAATCCACTACATTTACAGCTGTTAAATTTAAACCTACTTTTAGCCAAATAGACCTTTGAATGAAACCTAAAAACGAAAACACCTCTCAATATCCTGAATATAGTGGATTACATTTCCCATCAATGGAAAAAAATGTATTGTCCTTTTGGAAGCAAAACAAGATTTTTCAACTTAGTATAAGTGAGCGTTCAAGTGATAAATCATTTGTTTTTTATGAGGGACCGCCATCTGCTAATGGTATGCCAGGTATTCACCATGTTATGTCGCGTACACTCAAAGATATTTTTTGTAGGTACAAAACATTGCAAGGATATAGAGTAGATAGAAAAGCTGGGTGGGATACACATGGACTTCCTGTGGAACTCGGAGTTGAAAAGGAGTTAGGTATCACTAAAAACGATATAGGAACAACGATCTCAATAGAGGATTATAATGAGTATTGTAAAAAAAATGTATTAAAATTTACAGATAAATGGAATGAGCTTACAGAAAAAATGGGCTATTGGGTTGACTTAGATGACCCATACATTACTTACAATAATAGTTATATAGAAACCCTTTGGTCTTTATTGAGAATGCTTTATGACAAAGACTTGCTCTACAAAGGCTATACTATTCAGCCCTATTCTCCAGCGGCAGGTACAGGACTTAGTTCTCATGAAATCAATCAGCCTGGTTGCTACCGAAATGTAAAAGATGTATCTGCAATTGCTCAGTTTAAAGTTACCAAAAACAGTGATTCTGATTTTTTATTTGAGACAGAAAATGAGGATGTTAGAATATTAGCATGGACCACTACTCCATGGACACTACCGTCAAACACAGCTTTAGCTGTAGGCGAAAACATAGACTATTCACTTGTTAAAACATTTAATCCTTACACGTATGAAGTGGTAAATGTGGTATTGGCAAAAGACCTTATTGAAAAATATTTTCCACAAAAAAATGCAGAACTAAGTTTTGCAGACTATAAAGCAGGTGATAAAGCAATTCCTTTTACAATCATCAAATCATTTAAAGGCAAAGAATTACTAAGTGTTCGGTATGAACAACTTCTGCCTTATGTAACGCCAGAAGGTGGAGATGCTTTTAAAGTGATTAGTGGTGACTTTGTGACTACTTCTGATGGTACAGGTATAGTTCATATAGCCCCATCTTTTGGAGCTGACGATATGAGAGTAGGCAAACAAAACGGGATGGCTGCACTTACGCTAGTCAATAAAGAAGGAAAGTTTCTAGACTCTGTAAGCGATCCCCAATTTGGACTAGGAGGGGAGTTTATAAAAGAAGCTTACTTGACCGAGGATGAAAAATCAGAAGAACTAAAAAATCAAAAGGAGTTACTAAAACCTATCATCCCTAACCTCGAAAAATATTTGAGTGTAGATGATAGAATAGTTTTAAAGTTGAAGCTCGAAAATAAATTGTTTAAGACCGAAAAATATGAGCACAACTATCCTCATTGTTGGCGAACAGACAAACCAATTATATACTATCCTCTTGATTCTTGGTTTGTGAGGATCACGGCAGTAAAAGATCGGATGATAGAGCTCAACAAAACTATAAATTGGAAACCTTCACATACTGGTGAAGGTAGGTTTGGGCAGTGGTTAGAAAACCTAGTAGATTGGAATCTTTCTCGCTCTCGATATTGGGGTACTCCTCTTCCTATTTGGCGCACTGAGGATAAAGCAGAGGAGATTTGTATAGGTAGTGTGAACGAACTAGAAAATGAAATCAAGAAATCTGTAGCTGCTGGGTTTATGACTGGCAGTGAACGATACAGAAATGACAATGGTGAAATAGAGCTACACAAGCCTTTTGTAGATAATATCATTCTTGTTTCGCCATTAGGTAAGAAGATGTTTCGCGAAGCAGACTTAATAGATGTTTGGTTCGATTCGGGTGCTATGCCTTATGCTCAATGGAACTGGACACCCGACAAAGTTAACCAAGATCCATTTGGTAAAAACCCAAAATTCCCAGCGGATTATATAGCAGAGGGTGTAGATCAAACTCGAGGTTGGTTTTATACTTTACATGCTATTGGAGTCGCCCTTTTCGATAGTGTAGCGTATAAAAATGTCATTTCTAATGGACTTTTATTAGATAAAAATGGCAATAAAATGAGCAAACGACTAGGTAATATAGTCGACCCTTTTGAGACAATTGAGAAATTTGGAGCTGATCCTACTCGTTGGTATATGACTAGAAATAGCGACCCATGGGATAATCTCAAATTTGACACTAATGGTATAAGTGAAGTCACTCGTTCTATTTTTGGTACTTTATATAACACCTATTCGTTTTTTGCTCTCTATGCCAATCTCGATAAGTTTTTAGTAGATAAAAACAATCCAATTGAGGTAAGTGAGCGAACAGAACTCGATAGATGGATCATTTCGAAATTGCATTCGCTCATACAAGAGGTAAACTCATGTTTCGAGGATTATGAACCGACAAAAGCTGCAAGAGCAATAGAAGAATTTGTAGATGTCAATCTTAGTAATTGGTATATAAGATTATCAAGAAGGAGATTTTGGAAAGGTGAAATGAGCCCAGATAAACAAGCTGCTTATGAAGCCCTACATGAGTGTCTTGAAACTGTAGCACAGTTGATGTCACCAATAGCTCCGTTTTTTAGCGAGTGGCTCTTTACTAGCCTGCATCCTCTTAAGACTAATGAAAGCGCAAGCGCTTCTTCAGTTCATTTGACATTAATGTTTCCTTCTGTAGAAACTAATATCGACAAAGCTTTAGAACAACGTATGGAGATGGCGCAAGATATATCATCTATGATCTTATCGCTTCGTAAAAAAGAAATGATAAAAGTAAGACAACCACTTCAAAAAATCTTGATACCTGTTTCATCCGAAGAACAGAAAAAGCAATTGGAGCAAGTGGAATCTTACATTTTAAATGAAGTAAATGTAAAAGAGATTTCTTATGTAAGTGATGCATCAGACATTGTAAAAAAGAAGATTAAGCCGAACTTTAAGACCCTCGGCAAAAAAGCAGGTGCCAAAATAAAGCAAGTTCAGGAAGCTATTGGATTGCTCAGCCAAGCAGATATAGCTTTGATTGAAAATCAGAAAGTACTGTCTTTGAAATTAATAGATGACAGCTTTGAGTTAGAAATTGAAGATGTAGAGATAAGTTCTGAAGATATAGAAGGGTGGCTAGTTGCAAGCAAAAATGGCTTAACAGTGGCATTAGATGTAACACTCACAGAGGATTTGTTGAAAGAAGGAGTAGCTAGAGAGTTTATCAATAAAATACAAAACATAAGGAAAGAAAGTGGATTTCAAGTATTGGATAGAGTAGTAGTAAAGGTCATAAAAAACGAAGCATTAGAATCTGCCTTAAAAGATTTTTATAATTATATTTCCAATGAGATTTTGTCAAATGAAATTATTCTTGTCGATCAACTTGATTCATATCATGAAGTAGAGTTTAATGAAACTACCTTAAAGCTATCAATATCGGTAGTATAACTAGTGAAAATAGTAAATATGAAAACTACCATCTTAGTTTGTATTCTTATTTTTCTTGGAGTTTTGTTATTAGACCAGGGGTCAAAAATATGGGTAAAAACTACCATGATCGAGCATGAAGACATAAAAGTTTTTGGAAATTGGGCACATATTTATTTTGTTGAAAATTCGGGAATGGCTTTTAGTATGGAGCTGCCTGGTCAGTATGGCAAGCTAGCACTTACATCTTTTAGAATAATAGCCATATTTGCGATTCTATATTATATAGTAGATATGATAAAAAGCCAAAAACCTAAAGGCTTGATTTTTTGTGCTACGGGGATTTTTGCCGGTGCCTTAGGAAATCTAATAGATAGTATATTTTACGGTAAAATCTTTACTGATAGCTACGGCCAAGTAGCTACTATTTTCCCAGAAAACGGCTATGCGGGCTGGTTGCAGGGCAATGTTGTTGATATGCTTTGGTTTCCTATGATAAGTGGCACGTTCCCTTTGTGGTTTCCAGTGTGGGGAGGGGAGTCATATTTATTTTTTAGCCCTGTTTTTAATGTAGCTGATGCTGCTATTACTGTAAGCGTATTTTTCATTATTATTTTTCAAAAGAGTTTTTTCCCTCCTGAAATAAAAGCAGAAGTATCTTCCTCTGACTCATTAACTAACTAAACAAAATTGAATTAAGCGTTGTTTGAATTTAAAAAAGGAAAATGAGATTTCTTAAAATATTAGAAAAGGCATGGTTAGCAGCAGCTGCAGTAGCTTTAATGACGGGCATTTATTACCTCATTACATTAAAAGCTATAGTACATTTAGTGTACTTTCCATTTCTTTGTTGTTTGTTTTGTTTATTGATTTATAGGAATATTAAGTCGCAGCGACTTTTTCAAGAACGTCTTAAAAGCAAATGAGGCGTCCTCTCGGACACCCCACTTGTACCTAAAAAACAGCGGTGCAATTTAGGAATTAAAATTTAATCACCAAAGTGTTAAAGGGATCATCTGATAAAACATAACGGATGACTGTAGGGTCTTTTTTCTCTTCTGGTGATATTCTAACATCTTGAACATAATGATCTTTATTCATTTTAACTTTTTTAAGTTTTATGTCTTTATAACCATCAATCATAAATGTAAGGGTGGTGTTTTGATTCACTAAATCCTTGTTTAAAGCTACTGCATAATTGCCGTCTTTATCAACTGCGGCAGCCAAGACTCCTGCATTGAGTTTTGATAAATTTAATTTTGCATCAGAAATTATTTTGCCATTTGCAGCATTGTATAATTTACCTGAAACAACTAAAGCATTTGGGTGCTTTGCCAAAATATTTAACACGGTTTGTGTTGCAGGAACTGCATTGCTTTGAGCAATTACTAAAGATGACATTATCATCATCATTAGAGAGAAAACTAACTTTTTCATAATTTTTATTTTTATAGGGTGAGAAATTAAATTTTATTCGTTTTTGAGTCGATTTGTAATGCAAATATAACGCGCAAATGGTCGTAAATACAAGCGGCAAAACTTAAAATAGAGTGAACGGATGCAGAGTATCGGTGAACGAAAAGTTATTTAAATCATCTTAACAAATTTGCCATTGAATGACAAACATAAAAATGAGAAATAGAAAAATTTTAGAAGTAAATTATATGCTTATAAATAAAACTAGTAATACTATTCTCTATCTTTTTGCATTTTAAATCCAAGACGTTTTGAAGTCTGATGGAATGTAAGCCCAACACTAGCTAGCTTTTGGGCTACTGTCACCTCTTTTACTACTTGATAAGGAGGAGCCCATAAATCGAATTCAATAGCATAATTTACGCATTGAAGGATTATCATCTGAATGAGATCGTCATTAATGGTATCATTCCCCATTCCTATGTTAAGGTCTATCATTGGTCGTTCTCCTTCTATAATATAGCCACCACCTTTATTAAAGAAGATTCTACAAATTAGATAGCCTGTGTCGTTCACCCTTTGATATTTGAGTGAGTCTGCTAAAAAATTGTAGACCTCTATTAAGCCACAATAGGCGTTCATAGGGTCTTTCTTTACGTACTCAAGGGTGTGGATAGGGTTGCTCTCTTCAAAGGTGAAGATATTGGTATGCATATTAAAAACTAGAACATCTCCCGAAAATTGTATCTGTGCTTCAAATTCATTGTTTTCTTTATAGCTAACACCTATACAATTATCACAAACCTTTACACGTTCTTCTACTTTTTCAGTAATATCTTGCAAAAACACTTTAAACCGTTCGAAGATTTCTTTAGTGTTTCTAAAAACAAGCTGTTTGGTAGATGATTTATCTAGCATTTGGTCAGTAATGGACTTAGTGATATCTTCGTTGATAGCCATGAATAGTGTTTTATGATAAATGAAGATAATAATTTTTCAATACAGCATCCTCGTCTTTATCGTTCCTTTAACTTCTTTTAAAAGAGCCAATGCCGATTTTGAAAGTTTAGAATCGATGTCGAGTATTACATACCCTACAGCTTCGTTTGTGCTGAGATATTGTCCAGAAATATTGATATTATGAGTAGAGAGTTTAGTATTTATATCTCCCAAAACACCTGGTATATTTTTATGTATATGCAAGATTCTGTGCTTACTACTAAGCGGTGGTACATTAATAACTGGAAGGGTGTGAGAGCCGTATGTAGAACCTGTTTCGAGATACGCTACTAGCTTGTCAGCAACATCTTCACCAATGTTAAGTTGTGCTTCTTCTGTTGATCCGCCTATATGTGGTGTGAGGATTACATTGCTCAATCCTTGTAATGGCGTTTCAAAAGCATCACCGTTTTTTTCAGGTTCCCACGGAAAAACATCAATAGCTGCTCCAGCAATATGATTTTTTTCTAGTGCTTTTTTGAGTGCATCTAAGTCTACAACCTCACCACGACTATAATTAAGTAGTAAGCTTCCTTTTTTCATTTGCGACAATGCAGTAGAATTGATTAGGTTTTTGGTGCCATTTCCACCTGGCACATGGAGTGTCACAATATCTGCTTGTTTAAGCAAATCATTGA
>JBIKJU010000134.1:0-5856 GCA_044360745.1 Chitinophagales bacterium | reverse complement strand
TTTGCTGACTCCTTGAGCATTGCCTACAGGGAGTTTTCTCTCTACATCATAGTATACCACCCGCATACCAAAAGCCTCTGCTAAAATCGAGACTTGAGATCCGATGTTGCCATACCCAACAATACCCAAAGTTTTGCCACGCATTTCATAGCAGCCTTTCGCATCTTTAAGCCAAATCCCCTTGTGGGCGGCTATATTTTTATCCGACACTTTTCTAATGAGCATAATCATCAAACCTATTACCAACTCTGCCACAGAGCGAGTATTTGAATAGGGAGCATTAAATACTGCAACACCTTTTTCGTTAGCGGTTTTTAAATCTACTTGATTTGTCCCAATACAGAAACAGCCAATAGAGAGTAGTTTCTCAGCTTGATTTAATACAGCTTTACTCACTTGTGTTTTTGAGCGAATTCCTAATATATGAACATCTTTAATCGCTTTTTTAAGTTCTTCTTCGCTCATTGCCCCATTCGCTTTTTTGATATCGGCATAGCCAGCTTCTTCAAATCGCTCAAATGCGGAGGTGCTTACATTTTCTAATAGCAGTATTTTGATCTTTTGTTTTGGGTAGCTCGTTTTTTCCATTTTGATGTTCTAAAGAGAATTAATATTTTTTTTGGCTTCTAAAAATTCGTTCCATATTTCATTGACTACATCAGCTGCGGGCATGATTTTACCTTCAATATGTGCTGATGCTTGTCCTATCTCTAGCTCTCCTTCTTCAAGATCGCCTTCGTGCATTCCTTTTTTTGCTCTGGCACGTCCTAATATAACTTCTAGTTCTTGAGCTGAAGCTCCACGCTGTTCAGCTTCATTTATTTGTTCAAAAAAACGGTTTTTTATTAAGCGTACTGGCACTACTTTTTTCATTGAAAGTTTGGTATCGCCCTCTTTTAAGTTGGCCACTTTTTCTTTGAAAAGGATATGGGCAGAAGACTCATGGGTACACACAAAACGAGTACCTATTTGCACAGCATCTGCACCCAGTACCATAGCAGCCAACATGGCTTTTCCCGTAGCTATACCTCCAGCAGCTATCAATGGCAAATGGATTGCTTTTCGGACAGATGGAATAAGACAGAGTGTAGTAGTTTCTTCTCTACCATTATGACCACCTGCTTCGAATCCTTCTGCTACTATGGCATCTACGCCTGCATCTTGGCATTTTATAGCCAGTGTACTTGAAGCTACTACATGCACTACCTTTATGCCATGACTTTTAAGTAATGGGGTAAATTTTTTTGGTGAGCCTGCTGAAGTAAAGACAATAGGGACATTTTCTTCGATAATGATTTGAAGATGCTGGTCTATATCAGGATAAAGTAAAGGCAAGTTTACAGCAAAAGGCTTATTAGTAGCGGCTTTGCATTTTTGAATATTTTCGCGTAAACCATCGGGATACATAGATCCTGCACCAATAATTCCTAAACCACCAGCATTACTAACGGCCGAAGCTAGTTCCCAACCGCTACACCATATCATACCCGCCTGTATAATTGGATACTGTATGCCAAACAATTCGCAAATTCTATTTTTTTGCATGATTAAAAACTTTATTAATGAGAAGCAAATGTAATAGAAAAAGGTAGTGTTAGGAGTGCCAATTTTTCAACTATTTTTGTGACTACTTTTATCCTCCACAATTTTTGTTTGCAATTATAAAAACGGGACTTTTACTATTTGTGCTTTTACTAAGGTATTTCGAATATCAATATACACAAAATTACCTTGTGCAGAAAAATCTGTTTTTACATATCCCATACCTATAGCCTTTGATAGTGAAGGCGACTGTGTACCAGAAGTTACTTCTCCTATTTCATTTCCTTGCTCGTCTTTTATTTTATAGTGTTGGCGTGGTATACCTCGCTCTATCATTTCGAATCCAACTAATTTTTTCTGTACACCTAAATCTTTCAAGTTTTTATGGTACGAAGAATGTATAAAAGGTTTTGAGAATTTTGTAATCCACCCCAAGCCCGCTTCAATTGGAGAAGTAGTATCGTCTATGTCATGGCCATATAAACAAAATCCTTTTTCGAGACGCAAAGTATCTCTTGCTCCAAGCCCACAAGGCAAGATTCCAAACTCTTTGCCAGCTTCAAAAATTGCATCCCAAAGTTGCTTTGCTCCACTATTCCAAACATAAAGCTCAAAGCCACCTGCTCCAGTATACCCTGTATTAGATATGATGACATCTGCAATACCAGCAACACTACCACTGCTAAAAGTATAATAAGGAATTTGACTTAAATCTACATCTGTTAGTTTTTGTAATACCTTTATGGCATCTGGGCCTTGCACAGCGAGCAAACTCAAGTCTTTACTCATGTTGCTCATTTCTACATCAAATGTATTGTGTTGGCTTATCCAATCCCAATCTTTTTGAATATTGGAGGCATTCACTACCAAGTAATATTCTTCTTCGCTCCATCTATACACGAGTAGGTCATCTACTATTCCGCCTTCATTGTTTGTTAAACATGAATATTGAACTTTGCCATCAGTTAGCTTTGAGGCATCGTTTGTTGTTACAAGTTGTATAAGATCTAATGCACCTTTGCCCTTGAGCATAAATTCACCCATGTGCGACACATCAAACACTCCTACACTTTTTCGCACTTGTAAATGCTCATTGTTTATACCCGAGTATGAAATCGGCATATTATAGCCAGCAAATTCTGCCATTTTTGCCCCAAGGGCTGTATGAGTTTCTGTTAAAGCAGTAGAAAGCATAAATAGGATGTTTTGTGCAAAAGTAAAAAAAGCAGGCAGTTTCCCTTCATTAAGTTTATTTTAATAGAAAATTGTACATTCGTAGATTTTTATGACCCAAAAGATTGAATTTAACTTAGATTTTACTTTTTAAATATATACTCATTACATTTTAATAATCCAATTTGATTAAATGAAATTTGCTTCTCCTCTAAAAGCCTCTGTAATAGCCGAGAGATTCAATGCCAAGCTAATAGGCAGTCAAGACAAAATAGTCACAGGGCTAAATGAAATACATAACGTAGAAGCTGGTGATATCACTTTTGTAGATCATCCTAAATATTACTCAAAAACACTTTCTTCTACTGCCAGTGTAATTGTGATCAATCAAGAGCCAGAAGAACTGCCAAAAGACAAAGTACTCATCTTGCATAATGAGCCATTTGAGTTATATACTTCTCTATCAAAAGAAATGCGACCCTCTTTGTTTGGGGATGATACTAAAGAGACGTCAAGAATTGGAGAAAATACGTGGGTAGCCTCAACTGCTTTTATAGGTCAGCATGTGACTATCGGTAAAGACTGCCAAATACATCCAGGTGTTGTTATTTATCCTTATAGTGTCATTGGTGATAGAGTAATTATACATGCCAATACCGTAGTGGGAGCTGATGCTTTTTATTATAAAAAAAGTGGTACAAACCTTCTGAAAATGCACACTGCTGGCGATACGCTCATAGAAGATGATGTAGAAATAGGACCATGTTGTACAATAGATGCTGGTGTATCGGCTACTACTAAAATCGGTAGAGGAACTAAATTAGATGCGCAAATACATATAGGGCATGATGTAGTGATAGGTGAAGATTGCGTATTTGCGGCACAAGTAGGCATAGCTGGCAATGTAAAAATCGGCAATAGGGTTACTTTTCTTGGTAAATCTGGATCTACCAAAAACGTTATCATAGGGGATGATGTAGTAATTATGGGCGCATCACAAGTCGGCAAATCGCTGGAGTCTGGAAAGAGCTACCTAGGTACCCCAGCCGCCGAACTTCGTACTGTAGCAAAGGAATGGGCAATGATAAAACGCCTTCCAGACCTTTGGGACAAAATCAAACATTTATAACACTTAATTTTATGAAATATATCTTAAGCATTTTTATGCTGTCTCTATCTATAATAGCTATAGCAGACAAACCAAATTATCATTATTCAGTAGACTTGACAAGAGTCTCTGATGATAAATTATCTATTACTCTTTTGGTCAATAATATGAACAATGATACCGCTTATTTTTCTTTCCCTAAAATGGTACCTGGAACATATTCTATTTCTGATTTTGGTCGTTTTATCGAAAATTTAAAAGCATATGATGTCGATGGTAAAGTACTTAGTACTTCCAAAGTAGATGTAAATACATGGGCGATTTACCCAGCAAAAGCACTGAGTAAAATCACTTATCTAATGAATGATACCTATGATGCAAAAGAGGAAAATCCGATATTTGAACCTGGAGGCACGAGTATTGAAAGTAACGTATTTATGCTAAATCTATTTGGGATGCTCGGCTATGTAAAAGGCTTTACTGAAAATCCTATCGCACTTAATATTACTCATCACCCAATGTGGTATGGCAGTACTTCTATGACTGATTTCAATGCAAGTACTACTTTAGACTCTTTTTACTTTCAAACATATCACGAAGCGGTAGATAATCCTATGATGTATTGCAAGCCAGATACTGCTTCTGTGAGAGTAGAAAACACAGACGTTTTAATTTCTGTGTTTTCAAAAAAAGGGAATAGAGCGCAAGTACTAGCCAAGAGTTTAGAGTCTATGCTCAAAGCACAAGGAAAATATTTAGGTGGAAAACTGCCAGTGGATAAATATTCATTTCTTATTTATTTAGCATCTAAGAATGGCATCAGTGGAGGATTTGGAGCACTTGAGCACGCTACGAGTTCTATGTATTATATTCCCGAAATGCCAGATGAGCAGCTCATTCCACAACTAAGAGAAATAGCAGCACATGAGTTTTTTCATATCGTAACTCCTTTGACTATTCATAGTGAAGAGATTCATTATTTTGACTACAATAAACCAAAAATGTCAGCTCATCTTTGGCTGTATGAAGGCACTACAGAGTATCATGCGCATGCCATGCAAGTAAAATATAATTTTTATTCACCTGATGATTTTTTAAAAAATTTAAGAGAGAAAATGACTCAAGCACGCTTTTCGTATGATGATTCATTACCCTTTACGACTATGAGCTTGGGTGTGCTTGATACCTTTGAGCCACAATATCCTAATGTATATGCCAAGGGAGCTTTAATTGGATTATGTTTAGATTTATTGCTCATAAAAGAATCAGATGGGGAATATGATCTCATGAAACTTATCAATGATTTATCTGCAAAGTACGGTAAAGATAAACCGTTTAAAGACGAGGAATTATTTGATGTAATTACAAAAATGACCTATCCAAGTGTAGGTGAATTTTTGAATAAGCATGTTGCAGGGGTGGAGTCTCTTCCTTTTGAAGAATACTTGGCTTTTGTAGGTGTAGATTACAAGAGGGATATTCCTAAAAAGGAACTCACCACAGGCAATATAGACTTGGGTTATGATCCAAAATCGAAGCGTTTTTTCATTGCTAGTACAAAAAACATGAATGAATTTGGAAAGAAAATGGGCTTTCAAGAAGGAGATGCTATTTTAAAATTGAATGGAAAAGCTGCCAACATAATTACATTTACTAAGTTTAGAACAAAGTGGTTGCCAAACGCTAAAGAAGGCGATTTGCTCCGAGTAACAGTACTTAGAAAAGATGAAATTGGAGCTTCAAAAAAAGTAGATCTATCTGCAAAAATGTTTTTGGAGAATAGCTATAAATATAATGTGATGAAGTTTATCCAAAGTCCATCAGACTCGCAAATCAAACTAAAAAAGGCTTGGTTAGAAAAATAAAAAAAGCCACGCTAGTGCTTGGCTTCCTCAATAAAAATTTCATTTTATTTTTTTAGCAATCTGCCAGTGGCTTTTCCTGACTGACCACTGATATGATAGATTCTCGTGCTGTCGGGTTTTTCCACCCTACAATCACAAATATTTACTTTTTTTATTTAACCCAAATTA
>JBIKJU010000292.1:0-2754 GCA_044360745.1 Chitinophagales bacterium | reverse complement strand
CTTGAGGTTTGTAATCCTCTCTTGGCGCTTGCATAGTTTTTAGCATTTCACCCAAAATATGCAATCTTCCTCTTTTCGCTTGCTCCAATGCTTCCATTAAAAGCTCTTTTGACAAACCATCGAGTTTTATGTCCATTTGGCAAGCTGTGATACCTTTTTCAGTGCCACAAACTTTAAAGTCCATATCGCCTAAGTGATCTTCATCGCCCAAAATATCTGATAACACTACATATCTGCCTTTATCATCAGTTACTAATCCCATAGCTATACCCGACACTGGTGCCGTGATTTTCACCCCTGCATCCATCAATGCTAATGTACCAGCACAAACTGTAGCCATAGATGACGAACCGTTTGACTCTAAAATTTCAGACACTATACGTACAGTATAAGGAATATCTGAAGGCAAAACTCGCTCAATAGCTCTAAACGCTAAGTTTCCGTGTCCTGTTTCTCTTCTAGAAGTTCCTCTTGGTGTACGAGCTTCTCCTGTAGAGTATGGTGGAAAGTTGTAATGCAACATGAATTTTTTGTCGCCAGAAATCACTACGCCATCTATCATTTGAGCATCCAATGATGTACCCAAAGTAACAGTAGTAAGCGATTGTGTTTCGCCACGAGTAAATAAAGCAGAGCCATGTGGACTAGGCAAATAGCCTACTTCCGACCAAATAGGACGGATTTGATCCATTTTTCGTCCATCTAATCTGATTTGCTTGCTTAACATCACATTTCTAACTGCCTCTTTCTCACATTTGTGGAAATACTGACCTATCAAAAACGATTTTTCTTTGGCTTCTTCATCTGATAAAGTAGCAACAAATTCTTTTTTTATGCTTTTGAAAAGATCAGAACGCTCATATTTGTCATCTAATCCCTTAGCAGCTACTTCTTCGCATTTAGCGTAGCAAGCATCATAAATTTTAGCTTTTAGCTCATCATCATGTTTTTCATGAGAGAACGTTCTTTTTTCGGTAGTACCTGCAGCAGATTCTAGCTCTTTTATCACAACTAGCTGATTTTTAATAGCTTCGTGTGCTAATGATATGGCTTCTACCATTTCAGCTTCGCTTACTTCTTTCATTTCGCCTTCTACCATCACTATACTTTTGGCAGTAGCAGCTACTATGATGTTGATGTCTGTAGCAGCAGATTCTATAGTGTCTTTGTTTGGATTTACCATCCATTTTCCATCATGGCGAATCACTCTCACTTCTGAGATTGGGCCATTGAAAGGGATAGTAGAAACTGACAATGCCGCAGTAGCCGCCAAACATGCGTAAGCATCTGGCAACTCATTGAGGTCAGCAGAGAAAAGTGTGATATGAACGACTACATTAGCATGATAATCATCTGGAAATAAAGGTCTTAACGCTCTATCTACCAAACGAGAAGTCAAAATTTCGTTTTCGGTAGGGCGAGCTTCACGTTTAAAAAAGCCTCCAGGTATTTTACCTGCTGAAGCGAATTTCTCTACATATTCTACGGTCAAAGGCATAAAGTCTACGCCTTCTTTAGCGTCTACATCGGCACATACGGTAGCTAGCAACATAGTGTTGCCTACTTTTAGCATCACTGAGCCATCAGCTTGTTTAGCTACTTTACCAGTTTCTATTTCTATATGTTTGCCATTGCCGAGGTCTATTGTTTTTTTGATAATGTTCATGAGATAATTGATTTAAAATATAATGAAATGAGAGCGATTAGATCTAAAAATCGCTAATTTTTTGGGGTTGAAAAAAATGAAATTTTAAATAAAAAAGGTCGGTGATATCACCAACCTTTCTTTTTTTGTTTATTTTCTCAGATTGAGCTTCTCTATGAGTGCTCTGTATCCGCTAAGATCTTGTTTTGCTAGATAATTTAATAATCTTCTTCTTCTACCTACCATTTTCAATAGGGATAATGTAGATGAGTGATCTTTTTTATTTGATTTCAAGTGACCTGAAATCATGTTGATACGCTCAGTAAAGTGAGCGATTTGAGCTTCTGTAGAGCCTGTGTTTACTTCAGAACCTCCAAATGTTTTGAAAATTTCTTTTTTTCTTTCTTTCGTCAATGGCATGATGTATGCTTTTAGTTTTTATTCTTAATAATTTGCAAATGTAAAGATATATTCTCATTTTTCAAAATAATGCCAATAAAATCCTGAATGAGAGTAGATAAAGAGGGAAAAGGAAGGCAATGTAGAGAAAAGCTGCTTGAGCATATTCTGTGCAAAACTTTAAGTTCAAAAAGCAAAAACCCATTTATAAATCACATTTTTTTTATATTTTAGCAAATAAAGCGAACTAAACCTTCACCAATCTAACCAATTTTTTACTGTATAGGCGAAACAGTTTCGCCTATATACAAGTTATAAGCTATTTTAAAAACAGAGCACACAATGGACAAAAGAATAATTCTTCATATTCCTCATTCCTCAACAAATATTCCTTTGTCAGAAGGTTATTTTGTTGACTCCATTGCTCTTGAAAAAGAGATTTTAAAATTGACAGATTGGTATACTGATGACCTGTTTTATTCAAATGAGGACGAAATGATAGTAGCTGAATTTTCTAGAATATTTTGCGATCCTGAAAGGTTTACGGATGATGCACAAGAAGTAATGGCACAATATGGAATGGGCGTATTATATGAAAAAAGTGATAATGGTGAAGAAATTAGAATTGTAACTCCTGAGCTAAAAGAAAAAGTATTGACATCATATTATTGGAAACATCACAATAAATTCAATATCGCTGTAAATAATCA
>JBIKJU010000063.1:0-9767 GCA_044360745.1 Chitinophagales bacterium | reverse complement strand
TAGAAGATAAACTGGTTTTGGATTTAGATGGTAAAAAGCATTGGTTTTTTCATGGCGATATTTTTGATGTGAGCATGAAAGGCTCTCGATGGCTAGCTAAGCTTGGTAATACTGGCTATGAACTTTTAATTCTTATCAATAAACTTATTAATGGCATTAGGTTTGTGTTCGGAAAAAACAATGTCAACTTCACAAAAGCTGTAAAAGACGCTACAAAAAAAGGAGTGAAAAAATTTGGCGACTACGAAATGGCTGCTGCTAATATAGCCATAGATAATGGGTATGACTACGTAGTAAATGGGCATATCCATTTGCCAATCATAAAAAAAATAGAGACCGCCCAAGGCAGCGTGACCTATATGAATAGTGGCGACTGGGTAGAAAACAAAACAGCACTAGAATATAATGATGGAGAATGGCAGCTCATTCGATATGACAATCTCATTTTTGAGAATACCTATTTAAGATTTGAAGCGGGGGATCTGCCTTGAGAATAGAATTTACCCTTTACTAGATTAGCACATTCCACAAACTATTTTTCCAAAAAAACGTACATTTCAACATAAAGGCTAATATCTTTTTCTTAAAGTTTTAGAATATGCTTTGATATCCCAGTTTTTATTAAAACATTTGAACCTTAAGAATAAATATGACAACAAAAGAAGCTTTAGATTTTAAAAACTATGCTGTAAAACACCACGGCATGAGTAGCATGCATGTAGAAAAATACATGAGTACAATCAGCGACAAAGCTGTACATAATCTCACTCGCACAGTGATAGAGGAGCGACCAATGCCCTTTAGAGAAGTTGATGTGTTTTCTCGGTTGATGATGGATAGAATTATTTTTTTAGGCACAGACGTAAATGACTATATAGCGAGTATCATACAAGCACAGTTGTTGTTTTTAGAATCGTCAGACAATAGGTCTGATGTGCAGATTTATATCAACTCGCCAGGGGGCGAAGTCTATTCAGGATTGGGCATTTATGACACTATGCAATATGTAAATATGGACGTAGCTACAATCTGCACTGGAATAGCTGCATCTATGGCCGCTGTACTTTTATGCGCTGGAGAAAAAGGCAAACGCACGGCCCTCAAACATGCTAGGGTGATGATCCACCAACCACTAGGTGGTATCGGTGGCAAAACTAGTGACATCATGATATCAGTAGCTGAGATGCGAAAAATAAAAGTAGAACTTTATGACATATTAGCACACCATAGCGGACAAACTTTTGAGAAAATAGAAAAAGATGGTGACAGAGACTATTGGATGCGATCAAGTGAAGCCAAGGAATATGGTATGATTGACGAAGTACTCATTAGAAGTAATTCAAAAAAAGAAGACTTAGACTTATAAAAATATGGCTACTAAAAAAGAAATAGAACCAAGTTGTTCGTTTTGCGGGCGGAAGAAAAAAGAAACAAAACTTCTCATCACTGGACTTGATGGTCATATTTGTGATTTGTGTATAACACAAGCGCAAGCTATACTTGATGATGAATTACAAAATCGGCCTAAAAAATTAAATTTTCAGCTCGCTACTAATATCAAACCAGTAGGTATTTCTTCCTTCTTAGATCAGTTTGTAATAGGACAATCCGATGCGAAAAAATATCTCGCTGTAGCCGTTTACAATCACTATAAACGCCTCAACCAAAAAGCAGATGACGAAGTAGAAATTGAAAAATCTAATATACTTGTGATAGGCCGAACAGGCACTGGTAAAACGCTTTTGGCGAAAACGATAGCACGCTTTTTAAATGTGCCATTTACAATAGTAGATGCTACAGTCTTTACAGAAGCTGGCTATGTAGGAGAAGATGTAGAGAGTATCTTAACTCGTTTGTTGCAGAGCTGCAACTATGATATAGAAGCCGCACAGCGTGGTATCATTTATGTAGACGAAGTGGATAAAATAGCTCGCAAAAGCGATAATCCTTCTATCACCCGCGATGTGTCTGGAGAAGGTGTACAACAAGGATTATTGAAACTACTAGAAGGCACAGATGTATTGGTGCCGCCTCAAGGAGGCCGAAAACACCCAGATGCCAAAATGGTAAAAGTAAATACATCCAACATTCTTTTTATCTGCGGTGGGGCTTTTGATGGTATCGAAAAAATGATAGCATCAAGGCTAAATCAAGCGAAAATAGGATTTAAAAAAACGAAGGAGCGACAAAAAATGGATGAAGAAAACTACTTAAAATTTGTTTCTCCAGCTGACCTCCGTTCTTTTGGATTGATACCCGAATTGATAGGCCGCTTACCTGTTTTAGTGCATTTAGACCCGCTAAGCAAAGAAGCGCTAAAATCTATTTTAACAGAGCCTAAAAACGCATTATTAAAACAATATCAAAAATTATTTTCGTTAGAAGACATACAATTAGATTTTACAGATGATGCCAAAGATTTTATGGTGGAAAAAGCCATGGAATACAATCTAGGAGCTAGAGGACTACGTGCTATTTGCGAAGCCATCATGACCGATGCTATGTTTGAACTACCATCAGAAGATGGTATCAAAGATTTTGAAATCAATAGAGAGTACTGCGAAAAGAAATTTTCTAAGACAGATATTTCTAAATTGATGGTGGCGTAATGTTCTAATACTATTTCCATCCTTTTTCTTATCTTTGTAATCTAAACCACAAAGGGTTCTTTCACATTTTGGGGCTGACAGGTATTGACGGGAAGTCTTGTCGATAAACTTGCATGCAGTGGGTGTACATAGCACTTTAATCCATGTACAACAAACAATAACTGGCGAAGAATCTTTCGCTATGGCTGCTTAATCTTAGAGATTAACCACCATCTTCTCCTCGCTTGAGGTCACTTACACAGCGGGCTTGAAGTCAACAAACAGTGACTTATTTTCTGTCTGAATCATTCACAGACAGCGAAAACATTTGACGAATGTACGAAAGCGAGTGGTGGGTTTCTTGACACGCTTGCTTTCCGACAATCCAACAAGAAACTAAGCATGTAGTAGGTCTATGGTCATCTTGTCCGGACGCGGGTTCAATTCCCGCCAGCTCCACAAAACTTTGAAAACTTTATTTCAAATACACATCCTTGACCTGAGCAGTAGACTTATTTAGCTTAGGTGTGAAAGTCTCTGCATTCAATATTTTGCCAACTGCTGGATATCGCAAGAAACTTTTCATCATCATTTTCTTCAAATCAGGATTTGTAATAGGTGTGATGTTTTTAGAAAGCGAAAGTACGTTTTCAACTATTGCGTCTTTTATGCCTTTATAGTATTCTATCAATATTGGTTCATCAGTTTTTAAAGGTCTAAATTTGCCAGTCTCTGGATCTGTTTCGAGGCCTACACTTGGTTGGTTATTTACATAATCCATTAAGTTCATGTTCGTATAGCGAATATTGTCAAAATACTTCATGTTAGCATCAATTGCTTTCGCTAAATCAACTTCTCCTATCTCTTTCAAAAGTTCTTTGCTACCTTCTAAGTCCATATCCATAAACTTAGTATAAGCTAAATATTTCTTAGATTTTGACATGTTTCCTGCCTTGTCATATATCCTAGATGCTAAGCTAAAATTCATAGCATCTACGTTTGATTGAGCTAGTTTTTCAACAGCTTCGGTGTTGGCTGTTTTCATAAAGTTTTCAGCTATTTTCACATATATATTGCCTGCCTCTTCCGTTTTCCCAATTTGATTATACACTTCTGCCGTTCTTTTTAATCCTTCTGAGTTGTTGCCTGATGCATAACATAGATAAGCTCTATCATACTGTTTGCTTTTAAACAAATAATCTCCTCCTTTTTTTAAAGCGGAAGGAGTACCAATTCGTTGCAATACAGTTACTCCCTCTAAAGCGCTTTCCCCTCCTTTAGTAAGGTAAGTGTCTGCTACAGACTCTGCCGCTACTGAGTCTTTAGCCATAAAATAAAAGTCTAACGCTTTAGCATAAAACTTATCTCCTCTGTTAAAATATCTATCACCTATATCCTTAGCACCTGTATTCAGTGTGTTTGCTTTAGTGAATAATTTTACAGCATTATTAATCAATTTAACCTCATTTTTTTCATCACCAAAAGCTTGGTCTACATATGCTGTTCCTACCTTATTTAACCCCTCTGATTTTTCAGCTTTATCGCATCTGCCATAGTAGTTTGCCGCTTGCACCAAATCATTATTAGCCAAAAACTCATCACCAACTATATAGTTAAGTTCCTTTTTCATGCCCCCTTTAGTAAAAAGCTCAATAGATTTTTGAATCATTTCATTTTTCTTAACTGCATCAGTTTGTTGAAATGCTTTGGTCAAAATCTCTTTCCCCTTATCAATGTCTTTGTTTTGTCCAAAAACAGACAGACATAGGAAATTAAATACAAAAAAGAATGTAACGTTATGCTTATATGATTTCATAAAAATTGGTTTTGTTTTTAAAAATAGCAAGTTTCAGTATTAAAAAAACAAAGTTTGAAAATAATTTTTGCAAAATAATTATTTAGCCTTGACAGGGAAAACAATGGAGGCTATAACTGATAACACAAGCACCCCGCCTACCACCCCCAAGGAGGTTGTGGACGGTATATGAAACAAGGGGTTTATAAACATTTTTACACCTATAAAAGTGAGTATTATGGCCAAACCATACTTAAGTTTACTAAACATATGGATAAAATTAGCCAACAAAAAATACAAAGACCTTAGGCCCAAGATGGCAAAAATATTTGATGAGTAAAGAATAAAGGGGTCGTTTGGAGCTATTGCAAAAATAGCAGGAATAGAATCTACTGCAAAAAGCAAATCCGTAAACTCTACAACGGCTACTACTACTAAAAGAGGAGTGGCTACTTTTACTCCATTTTCTATGGTGAAAAAATTGCCTCCGTCATAGTCTTTACTTACCTTAAAAAATCGGTAAACTAAGCGAGCACCAGGGCTTTTACTAAAGTCTTTTTCTCCATCGTCATCATTATCTGCAAACCAAGATTTTACTCCAGCATATATCAAAAACAACCCAAAAAAAGTTAGAAGTAAATTAATCGTTAGTGTTTTTCCGGCTATATCAATTGGCGGCAGATAGGTCATATTGATTAGGCCTACTCCAGAAAAAATAAAAATAGCTCGCATTACCAATGCCCCTATTATGCCCCAAAAAAGTACCTTATGATGATATTGGCTTGGAACATTAAAAAAGTTAAACACCAATATAAAAACAAAAAGATTATCTACCGAAAGAGCTTTCTCAATCCAGTAGGCAGACTGAAATTGAGCAAATTTTTCGATACCTGAAGTTTGACTAGTCATGATGTAAATGAAAAAACTAAACATCATTGACAACCCTATCCATACTAATGACCATATGGCAGCTTCCTTATTACCAATAGTATGACTTCGCTTATTAAATACGCCTAAGTCTAAAGCTAGCATCACCACCACCAATACCCCAAAAACCACCAATATAATGGGGTGATCTATCAAATTATCCATAAAATATTATAAGTTTTTTCCTAATGATGACTATGATCTCCTCCACTGTGTACATGACCATGAGAAAGCTCAGTTGGATGTGCTTCACGAATACCTAAAACCTCACCCGAAAAATGCAAGTGCTTACCAGCAAAAGGATGATTCATGTCAATAGTGACATCAAGTTCATCAATAGCAGTAATACGGCCTTGAAAAGGTTGTCCATTATTGTCTTGAAGAGGTATGACATTGCCAAGCTTTATCATATCACTTGCATCTTGTCCATCAAGTACAAAATCCGACTTTTGTAGTTTTATAATAGCCTCTTCCTCGTATTCGCCATAGCCATCTTCAGGTGCTAAAATAAACTCAAAAGTATCTCCTATATTTAATCCTTCTAAATTTTGTTCAAATTTTTCTAACAGATTTCCAAAGCCACACAAAAACTCATAAGGGTCTTCTTTTGGTGCTTTATCCATAATCGGACCACCGACTTCTGTTTTTAGTTCATAAGATATTGTCACAACTTTGTTTGGAGCTACCGCCATGATTTTAATTTATTTAGTTCTATAATTTTCTTTGAATTTCTATTTCCTCAAATACCTCTAGCAAGTCACCTACCAAAATATTTTGATAGTCCTTAAGCTGCACACCGCAGTCCATTCCTGAAATTACTTCTTTTACATCATCTTTAAAGCGTTTGAGAGCAGTTAAGTTTCCTGTATGAAGGACTATACCGTCTCGAATAACTCTCAATTTAGATTGTCGAAGTATTCTACCATCTTTCACAAAACATCCAGCAATAGTACCAACTTTGGTAATATTAAACACTTCCCTTACTTCTAAATTGCCAATAATTTTTTCTTCTATGGTAGGCTCTAGAAGACCTTCCATTGCCGACTTGATTTCTTCGATGGCGTTATAAATGATAGAGTAAAGCTTAATTTCAATGTTTTCGTTATCAGCAATTTTCTTAGCATTAGCAGAAGGTCTAACGTTAAATCCTATAACGATAGCATCAGAAGCTGTAGCCAAAAGGACATCTGACTCAGATATCTGTCCTACTCCTTTATGAAGAATATTGATTTGAATCTCACTTGTACTTAATCGTTGTAATGAATCTGCTAAAGCCTCTACTGATCCATCCACATCACCTTTTAAGATAAGGTTCAGCTCTTTAAAGTTTCCTAACGCAAGACGTCTTCCAATCTCTTCGAGTGTGATATGCTTTTTGGTTCGTATACCTATCTCACGTTCTATTTGGGATCGTTTAAAAGCAAGAGCTTTGGCATCTTGTTCGTTATCAAACACTTTAAATAATTCACCAGCTTGCGGTGCCCCGTTTAGTCCTAATATTTGAACAGGAATTGAAGGACCAGCTTGTGTTTTTCTAGTTGCGGTATGGTCTGTCATTGCTTTAACTTTACCGTAATATGGCCCAGCTACTACTATATCTCCAGCTTTAAGTGTTCCACCTTGTACCAGCACTGTAGTAGTATACCCTCTACCTTTATCTAATGATGCTTCAATTATAGATCCATTTGCCATACGATTAGGATTGGCTTTTAGGTCTAGCATTTCAGCTTCTAATAATATTTTATCAAGTAAGGCATCTATGTTTAATCCTTTTTTTGCTGAAATCTCTTGAGATTGATATTTGCCACCCCACTCTTCTACCAATAAATTCATATTAGCAAGTTGCTCTCGGATTTTATCTGGAGCAGCACCGTCTTTATCTATTTTGTTTATTGCAAATATCATTGGTACTCCTGCCGACTGTGCATGATTGATAGCTTCTTTTGTTTGTGGCATTATAGCATCATCTGCTGCTATCACTATCACAGCTATGTCAGTCACTTTAGCTCCACGAGCACGCATGGCGGTAAAAGCCTCGTGACCAGGCGTATCTAAAAATGTGATTTTTTTGCCGTTGGCTGTAGTAACATCATAAGCGCCTATATGCTGCGTAATACCTCCTGCTTCTTTTGCCACAACATTTGCATTTCGGATATAGTCAAGTAGTGAAGTTTTACCGTGGTCAACGTGGCCCATAATTGTAACAATAGGTGCTCTAGGCACTAAATCACTTTCACTATCAGGAACTTCTTCAAACGAAGTTTGATCTTGCGCTGAAATAAACTCTACTTCAAATCCTTTGTCATTACAAATTAGCTCTATTATTTCAGCATCCAAACGTTGATTAATAGAAACTATGACTCCTATACCCATACAGGTTTTAATAATTTCTATAGGAGCGATTCCCATTAAACTCGCCAACTCACTTACTGATATAAACTCAGTGACTTGTAGTTTTCCAGTTTCTTGACCATCTATCTCTGCTTGCTTTTTTTCTTGAATAGCTTCACGCTTTTCTCTACGTATTTTAGACCTGTCATTCTTGCTAGTCATAGCTTGAATTTTTGACATGGTCGCTTTTATTTTGTCTTCAATTTCCTTTTCGGAAATTTCTTTAGGTGCGTCAGATTTATCGGAGCCAGACTTATTTGGTTGTCTATCAAAACGCTTAAATTTATTTTGATCTCCAGGGGACTGAGTAGTAGGAGCTACTCGCTCACGTTTAGGTTTTTCAATACGCTTTCTTACTCGTTTTTCCTCTTGTTTAGGGGGTGTTGGTTTTTTCTCTTCTTTCAATTCAATTTTACCCATTACCTTAGGTCCTTCTAATTCAACACGCTTAGTATGAAGATATTGCGGTTCATCGGTTGTAGTCTTTGCTTTTAAGATTTCTTGCACCATTGGAGGTGCTACCATAGATACCTTTTTGTCTTCCTTCTTTTTTACCTCTTGCACAGGTGGCTTAACTTCTTTTACTATTGGCTCCTCTACTTTCTTTGCTGGTTCTTTTTTCTTTTTATCAAGATCTAGTTTACCTATTACTTTCGGACCTTCTAGTTTAGGAACCTCTCGCTCTATTTTATCTTGTTCGGTAGGCTTTGGCTCTTCTACTGTTTCTTTCGAAACCACCTTATTAGACTTTATTAAAACCAACTCTTCTTCTTCTTCGCGCTTAGAAGGAGGGACTACTTTATCTGTAGCTAACTCTAACGTTTTTGCCTCAGGTTTATCAAGAACTTTATCATTAGCTGCGGCTTTTATAGCCTTATCTTTGTTAAAAGCTTTTTCTAATACAGCTACCATTTCTGCTGTAAGCTTAGTATTGGGGTTGTTTTCAACCTCAAATCCGCTTCGCTTTAGTTCATCAATAATGTGCTCAGTACCCACATTATATGTAGTAGCTGCTTTAGGTAATCGTATGGCCTTTAATTCACTCATATTTTGTTTTTATATCTTTTGATATTGAATCACACAAAAGATACTGATGACAAAGATAAATTTTTATCCCTCTTTATCAGCTTCGTTTTCTTCTTTTGTTTCAACAGTATCTTCACTGCTTGCTTCAGCTTCAAACTCTGCTCTCAGTATGTTTTGAATATCTTCTATGTGTTCTTCTTCTAAATCTGTTCGTCTTACTAGCTCCTCTTGTGACAAAGCTAACACTGAACGCGCTGTATCACAACCAATTTTTTTCAATTCATCTATCATCCATTGTTCGATTTCATCTGCAAATTCCTCTAGATCAATATCAAAACCTTCCTCTTCATATACATCATCAGCTTCTCTATATACATCTATTTCAAAACCCACAAGCCTAGAAGCTAATTTAATATTTACTCCACGCTTACCAATAGCCAAAGAAATTTGGTCTGGATCTAGATAAGCTGCTATCCGTTTTTTATCTTGATTAATATCTAAAGACAATACTTTAGCTGGTGCTAAAGCTCGCTGTACCATCAAACTAAGATTTGATGTGTAATTTAGAATATCAATGTTTTCGTTTTTCAACTCACGAACTATACCGTGAATACGAGATCCTTTCACTCCCACACAAGCACCTACAGGGTCTATTCTATCATCAAATGATTCAACAACTACTTTAGCTTTTTCGCCTGGCTCACGAACTATGTTTTTTATAACAATCAAGCCATCAAAAATTTCTGGCACTTCTTGTTCTAATAGTTTTGCTAAAAAAGCAGGATCTGTTCTAGACATAATAATAATAGGTGTGGCATTTCGCATATCTACACGAACAATTATACCTCTCACTGTATCTCCTTTTTTATAAAAGTCGGTTCTGATTTGTTCTGATTTTGGCAAAATCAATTCATTGCCTTCTTCATCCAAAAGCAAAACTTCTTTTTTCCAAACTTGGTAAACTTCAGCACTTACTATTTCTCCAATTTTATCTTTATACTTTTTGTAAGTTTCATCTTTTTCTAAATCTAAAATTCTTG
>JBIKJU010000062.1:0-9829 GCA_044360745.1 Chitinophagales bacterium | reverse complement strand
TTATCAGCGCGATAAGCAAATGATAAAGGGATGTTTTTTTTGTGATTATTTATTCTCAAGCGCTTCTTTGTACCGATTTAAACATCGAGCTCTAGCTTCTTCATGAATGACAATTGGTTTGTAATACTCGTCAGTGCCAAATTCTAGTATCCATTTTTTAATGTATTCAAATTTTGCATCAAACTTTTTCTGTTGAGCAGTGGGGTTAAATATTCTGAAATAAGGAGCAGCATCGGTGCCACTACCAGCAGCCCATTGCCATCCTCCATTATTAGCCGCCAAATCAAAGTCTAATAATTTTTCTGCAAAATAGGTTTCGCCCCATTTCCAATCTATCAATAAATGTTTAGTTAAAAAGCTAGCTGTTACCATACGAACCCTGTTGTGCATATACCCCGTAGCATTTAGTTCGCGCATACCTGCGTCTACAAGCGGGTATCCTGTTTTTCCTTCACACCATGCTTTAAAATGAATTTCATTGTTATCCCACTTTATGTTGTCATATTGTTTTTTAAAAGCGCCATTGACCACATGAGGAAAATGGAAAAGGATTTGTTGGTAAAAATCTCGCCATATTAATTCATTGACAAAGGTTTCATTCTTTGTAATGGCAAAGCTCAAAAGTTTTCGGATGGATAAAGTGCCAAATCTTAAATGAAGCCCAAGTCTAGAAGTGCCTACAATAGATGGAATATCTCTGTTTTTAAGATAAGATTGAATGGTGTGAGCTTTAACTATTTTTTCTGGAAACAAAGTATCAGATCTTTTGAATCCCATAGATTCTAAAGTGGGTATTTCAAGAGGTTTTGTTTTAATAAAATTTTCAGCATATTCTAGTGTTGGGTAAGATCGTTTATAAAATTCATTGAGTTTTGCTTTCCATTTTTTAGCGTAAGGAGTAAAGACGGTGTAGGGTAAACCATCATCTTTAACAATTTCATTTTTTTCAAAAATGACATGATCTTTAAAAGTGTGAAAAGACGAGCCATTGTTGTTTAATATTGATTTGACTTGCTCATCTCTTTCGTTTGCATAAGGCTCAAAATCATGATTAGTGAATACAGAGTCAATATTTTGTTCAAGACAAAGTCTTTCCCAAATTTCTGATGGATGGCCATAAAGGCAAAGTAACGATGAATTAAACTTTATTTCTAGTTCTATTTTTAATTTAGATAATTCATCATGTATGAATAAGACCCTAGCGTCAGATTTATTATCTAGTCTATCCAAAATGTTTTTGTCGAAAATGAAAATGGGTTGAACGTTTTTCTTTGTTTTTAACGCATGGTATAATCCTGCATTATCATCCAATCTTAGATCACGCCTAAACCAAAAGTAACATATGCTAGTTCTCATCTAATTTCAACAAAATTATTAAGCATTAAGTTTAAATTTTAATGCCTCATACTTTTTAATTAATGGAGTTACTAGATTGAGGTCATAGCAGCTTTCGTCAATTTTAAAAATAGGCTGTATTTCTCCGATAGCATTAGTGCAAAAAACTGCATCGGCAGTCTTTAAATCTTCATATAATATTCTTTTTTCTTTTACTTGCAAATGATCTATCAATACTCTTCTTATTATTCCTCCTATACACCCTTCTGAAAGCGATGGTGTTATAATAGAATCATCTTTCATAATAAAAATATTTGACTTACTTGTTTCGCAAATTCTGTTTTTCTCATTAAAGATGAGTACATCATCTAGGTTTTGTTCTTTAGCATATATACTAGCTATAGTGTATAAAAAAGCACTACATGATTTTATTTCAGAGTAAACTGATATATTTTTTTTTACTTCATTGAAAATACCTACTTTATCAATGATGTTTTTGGGAGACCCCAATCCTTCAACAGTTATGAATATTCCAGCGTTATTTATAATAGGATTGTACTGCCCTCCTCCTTTTCTATACAAAACACATCTTAATCTTGCATGAGGCAACTTGTTTTTAGAAATCAATAAACTAATGATACTTTCAAACTTATGAAAAGTGAAATTCTCATCAAGAATTATTCTTACTAACTTGGCTGTATGAACCAATCTTTCAAAATGAAGTTTAGCCCAAATTGCTTTATTATTTTCTACTCTAATGCTTTCAAAGAAACCATCACCAAGTCTCAATACACGCTCATTTAAATTAAAAACTGCTGAAGATTCTTCTATTATTT
This sequence comes from Chitinophagales bacterium, assembly GCA_044360745.1. GTDB lineage: Bacteria > Bacteroidota > Bacteroidia > Chitinophagales > LD1 > CALAYL01. Next base: position 7,658 of record JBIKJU010000062.1, on the reverse strand, counting down.
CGTCATTAAAGTAAGCATATTCCATACTAGTTTATTTTGTATAAATAATAACTTGGGGCAGTATCTAAAAGCCTAAGTTGAGTGTTATTCAGCGGTTGTTGAATGAGGATATTAGTTACTCCATTTTTTTTCCATTGCCTTATCTGATCTGAGTTAGCATTGTTGAAAAAATTTGCATTAGCAGGCCATCTTTTTTCAAATCCGATATGAGTGTCGTTAGTATCTAAACCATACACTTCACCTATCCTTTTATACCATTCCCCAACAAATTTTTTATTTCTGACATTAGCCTTAAACTCTACATAGCAGGATCGCTCAGACCAATATTTGAATGATGAGTTATCAAATGGAATGACGAATAAAGCATCTTTCTTGGTTAATTCTTTTGCTTTAACGGCTATTTTGATGTCATCATATTCTAGTGATTTAGCACCTAACTGATAAGCGGCTTTGAAAGGACTTTTATTTAAAAATATTAAACTAAAGCAAATAGTAATTATACCAATTGAAACACCTGAGAGAATTTTATAGTCTATATCTATTTTGAATTTTATATATTTAATAAATAAAGCAAAGGTGCCAATAAATGAAAATACTTTTATCCATTGAGTCACTTTATACCATTGGAAATTAGCAATACTGATAATGTGACAAATATCCGTAGCTATAATGTAAACAATCAAAATCGCCCAGCCGATTATTATGAAAAAGAACATTTGTTTTGATTGTTTATAAAAGAAGAATACAGAAACTATTGAAAGTAGTAACATTAAGACGATATTGAAAACTGGAAACGTTTTAAATATAAAATGATGTGGATGCCGAAATTCAAAGAGAATTTTGAAAGTGTCATGATTGCTTAGAGAAGAATCTACTGCTGTTTTGCCCAATAAAATCAATGCTAAGTATATTCCCGCTGTAAACAAATAGACTATGTTTATTCCAATCCATTTCTTTAAGCTTATATCTTTTTGCAAAGCAGAAATAAAAAGGACTATACTTAAAAGTATCATTGTGTCTAAACCCTCTAGTACATGAATGAAGGTAGCCAAAATTATCATAAACGTAAAAGTCCATAATCTTTTATCTAAAAATAAAGCTATTGCCCAAGCAATAATAGCACATGCCACATCTCCAGCTTGTAAAGAAGGAGTATATAAATCTACATTGCCAAGTGCTTTATCATTAAAAAGCAGTATAGACGCTCCGATAGGTAACCATGTGTGCCATTTGACATCAAAAAATCGTTGTGCTATTTGATATAAGCCAGTTAATAAAAAAATAGTATTAATTAAATGTAGAACGAGGATTGTTATCTCTAGATGATTCGAAAATGGCCTAAGGAAATTAGCAAACACTGAACGCTCATTTGGTATAGTAGCGTGTAAAGATTGAATAAAAAAGTCAGATGAATAGAATGAATTGTCATTTAGAAAAAGAGTATATGGCAAAAGCTCTACATGATCGCCTGTACCAAAAAAATACCCATATCTTAAAATCAATAATGACCAAATAGCTGTAGCTATAAAAATATTGGTAGCTGAAAATGGTTTTGTAGAGTCAATCAATTGTGTTTCTTAAAATTTCATTTCTATTACATCTTCATCTATCACTAGCTTACCTGCAGTTTTAGATTGTATTTCTTCTACACTTACTCCTGGAGCTCTTTCTCTAAGATGAAAGGCTCCATCTTTTATCTCAAAATAGCCTAAGTCTGAGACTACTTTTGTAATGCATTTTTTACCAGTAAGTGGTAATGTACATGCTGGCAATAATTTCGATTCTCCCTCTCTATTAGTGTGCATCATGGCTACAATGATATTGTCTGTAGAAGCTACTAAATCCATTGCACCACCCATACCTTTTACCATTTTCCCTGGTATTTTCCAATTTGCAATATCTCCATTTTCAGACACCTCCATTGCACCCAATATAGTAAGGTGTACGTGCCCACCTCTAATCATCCCGAAACTATCAGACGAAGAAAAAATAGACGATCCTTTTAGTGTAGTTATTGTTTGTTTACCTGCATTAATCAGATCAGGATCTACATTTTCTTCTTTTGGAAAAGGTCCCATTCCCAATAATCCATTTTCAGATTGTAGTACAACATTGATTTTTTCAGGGATATAGTTAGCCACTAATGTAGGGATTCCTATTCCTAGATTGACATAAAATCCGTCTTTTAGCTCTCTTGCTATTCGTTGCGCTATTTGAAATTTATCTAAAGCCATAATTACTATTTATTGAAACACAAAATAAGATTGTCGTTGTTGATCGAGAGCTATGAGTTGTTTTTTGAGCGTTGTTGTAATGGCTCGAGTGCCATCTATCCATGACTCTTCATTTTTAAATGAAAGTCGATTATAAAGATCAATTAATAAAAGTTCAGTTTCATTAATGAAATCCAAGGCAAGTTCAATAAATTTTTTGAGGTTGAATGAACTTATTGCTTCATAACTATCATTTACTATTTTTTTTATTTTTAGTAATAAGCTATCACGGTAGTTCAATACCTTCTCATCTGAAAGACTAAGAAGAAAATCTACTAATCTTTCTAGTAACTTGTCTGAGTTTTCTTTAATGTCTAAAAAAAGTTGATTCATTTTAGTTTCTTTTATTTACTAATGGTTCTTTGCTCTATTCGCTTTTCATAATTTGAGCCTTTAAAAATTCGCTGTACAAAAATACCGGGTGTATGTATCATATTTGGGTCAAGTTCTCCAGGCTCTACAAGTTCTTCGACTTCGGCTATGGTTATTCTGCCAGCAGTAGCCATCATGGGATTAAAATTTCTAGCTGTACCTCTAAAAATTAGGTTTCCTGCTTTGTCTCCTTTCCATGCTTTTACGATTGCAAAATCTGCTTTGAGCCACTCTTCCAAGATATACATTTTGCCCTCTATCTCTCTTACTTCTTTTCCTTCTGCTACCTCTGTACCATAGCCAGTGGGTGTTGCAAATAAAGGTATGCCAGCGCCACCAGCACGTATTCGTTCTGCAAGTGTGCCTTGAGGCACTAGGTCTACCTCTAATTCTCCACTCAAAAGTTGTCTTTCAAACTCTGCATTTTCACCTACATAAGATGAAATCATTTTTTTGACTTGTCGGGTTTTAAGCATAAGGCCAATGCCAAAATCATCTACACCAGCGTTATTTGAAATACAAGTAAGGCCTTTTATTCCTTTTCGAATTAATGCTGAAATAGAGTTTTCTGGGATACCACAAAGACCAAATCCACCTAGCATCAAAATGGCATTGTCAGGTATATCTTTTATGGCTTCGTCTGCATTAGCTACCACTTTATCTATATACATATTTATTTTCTTTAATGGGGTAAATGTAAGAAAAAATTATTGAGATACTTTCGCTTGTCTTTTACTTAATTCTTCTATTATTTCAGCATACATTTTATTAACTACTTCTGGCTTATCTTGATAAAATTTAAAGCTAGTATTAAAATCTTTTTCACTTAAAGAATAATTTTTTAAAATTTGTACAAAACCTTTATTAGCAATTGATTTTTCTAGTTCTTTGTTGCCATTTGCTTTTTGTTCTGCTATAGCATCAGATAAGTGAATTTCCATTAAAATCACTTTCATTTTGTCAATTCCTAAAATTGGGTTTGTTTTGTTGTCTGTTTGAGGTTTGCAACTCAATAAAGTTGCAGATAGTATTATGAATAAATAAAATCGCATAAGAAATGAACTTAGAAGTCTATAATCAAATATTTTCACTTTGTAAAGATAAAAATACAACGTTAATAGCCGTTTCCAAAACAAAAACTGCTCTAGAAATTATGCAACTTTATGATTTGGGACAACGCGACTTTGGTGAAAATAAAGTACAAGAGCTGGTAGGTAAGTTTGAAGCTTTACCCAAAGATATCTGCTGGCATCAAATAGGGCATTTACAAACTAACAAGGTAAAGCATATAGCTCCTTTTGTTCACTTAATACACAGCGTAGATTCTATAGATGTACTTCATGAAATTAATAAGCAAGCGCAAAAATTAGGGAGGATAATACCATGCCTATTTCAAATTTATATCGCTAATGAAGATACAAAATTTGGTTTTGATCCATCTGCTTTGTTGACCTTTTTGGAATCTGAGGTATTCAAGCAGCTCAACAATATAAAAATTCGGGGATTAATGGGAATGGCTACTTTTACAGACAACGAGGATCAAATTAAAAAGGAATTTGCCGCTTTAAAATCTTTTTTTGATTTGCTAAAATCCACTCATTTCGACAATGATATTGACTTTTCTGTATTGTCAATGGGGATGTCGTCTGATTATAATATTGCCATTTTAGAGGGCTCTAATATGATTCGTGTTGGGAGTCTATTATTTGGCTCTAGAGCTTAGATTGTCCTTATTTCAACACAGATGTTGATTAAATGTCACCTCCATTGTCATTTTGCTAATTATTTTAGCAGAAAATTTCGACAAACACAAAAAGATGGCAAAAGAAAAGATAGACGTGACCTACAATGAGGATAATATCCGTACACTCGATTGGAAGGAGCACATGCGGATTAGACCTGGGATGTATATTGGCAAGACAGGAGATGGCTCATCGATGGATGATGGTATTTATATATTATTGAAGGAGGTAATAGATAATACCATAGATGAGTATGTGATGGGTTATGGCAATAGGGTAGACATTAGCGTAACAAAAGAAAAGGTAACAGTACGGGATTATGGGAGAGGTATACCATTGGGTAAAGTGATTGATTGTGTTTCACAAATAAATACTGGAGGTAAATATGATTCAAAAGCCTTTAAAAAATCTGTAGGACTCAATGGGGTAGGAACAAAAGCAGTAAATGCACTATCATCATATTTTAAGGTATATGCTGTACGGGAAGGCGAAATGAAATGCGCTGAATTTGAACAAGGCGAACTTGTGAAAGACCATAAAGTAGTAAAAACAGACGAGCGAAATGGCACTTATGTAGAGTTTATACCAGACAATTCTATTTTCAAAAATTACCATTTTCTGAAAGATTATGTAGAGCAAATGGTGATGAACTATACCTATCTCAATACAGGACTAGCTTTTTATTTTAATGGCAATAAGTATATATCTCAGAAAGGATTATTCGATCTATTAACGAAGAAAAAAGATGTCGAAAATTTACGCTATCCTATCATACATTTATTGGGAGAGGATATAGAAATAGCCTTATCGCACACCAATCAATATGGTGAGGAGTACTATTCCTTTGTGAATGGGCAATACACTGTGCAAGGTGGAACTCACTTACAAGCTTTTAGAGAAGCTATAGTAAAAGTAGTGCGCGAGTTTTACAAAAAGGATTTTGATACGGTAGATATTCGAGAAGCTATTGTAGCTGCAATTTCTATTAGAATTCAAGAACCAGTTTTTGAGTCACAAACTAAAACTAAGTTAGGAACAGAAAAATTGCTGGGAGAAGATAAAACCATGAAGGCTTTTATTCTAGAATTCTTGAAAGAAAAGCTCGATAATTTCTTGCATAAAAATCCAGAAACTGCTGATGCATTGTTAAAGAGAATATTACAGTCTGAGCGAGAGAGAAAAGAAATAGCAGGTATTAAAAAGCTTGCAAATGAGAGAGCTAAAAAGGCAAATATTCATAATAAAAAACTTAGAGATTGCAAGATTCATCTTACTAGCTTGAAAGACGAACATAGGCAAAATACTACGCTTTTTATTACAGAGGGAGACTCTGCAAGTGGCTCTATTACAAAATCTCGAAATCCCAATTATCAAGCCGTTTTTAGTTTAAGAGGTAAACCCTTAAACTGTTTTGGATTAACTAAAAAGGTGGTATACGAAAATGAAGAATTTAATCTTTTGCAACATGCTTTGAATATTGAAGATGTAATGGAAGATTTGCGCTATAACAACATTGTGATAGCAACCGATGCAGATGTAGATGGAATGCATATTCGATTGTTGATTCTTACGTTTTTCTTACAGTTTTTTCCAGATTTGGTTAGAAACGGACATGTCAAAATTCTTGAAACACCATTATTTAGAGTAAGAAATAAGCAAAAAACTTTTTACTGTTACGATGAAACTGAAAAACAAGATGCTATTACTTTCTTTAAAAGTAAGTGCGAGATCACCCGGTTTAAAGGATTGGGAGAAATATCGCCAGAGGAGTTTGCTACATTTATAGGTGATGATATGCGAGTATCTCCTGTTATAGTAAATGATGATAATAAAATAAAAGGGCTTTTAGAATACTACATGGGAAAGAATACTATGGAACGACAAGAGTTTATCATCGGCAATCTTAGGGTAGAAAAAGATACCGATGATGTTTTGGTAGAGATGGAAGAAGAAACAGCATAATATTAGAAGAATGGAAAACGACAATAAATCAGTAGACCAAGATAGTCAAACAAATGATACGCCAATGGTTGGCGATATGTTTAAAAATTGGTTTTTAGACTATGCATCCTATGTCATTTTGGAGCGTGCAGTTCCAGCCATAGAAGATGGATTGAAACCTGTACAACGTAGGATTTTGCATGCACTGCACCAAATGGATGATGGACGATTCAACAAAGTCGCCAATGTAATAGGACAAACTATGCAATATCATCCTCATGGAGATGCGAGCATTGGTGATGCTTTGGTAAATATGGGACAGAAAGAGTTGCTTTTTGATACACAAGGAAACTGGGGTGACGTACGAACGGGCGACTCAGCAGCGGCAGCTCGGTATATAGAAGTAAGGCTATCAAAATTTTCTAAAGATGTAGCTTTCAATCACGCTACGACAAACTGGCAACTAAGTTATGATGGCAGAAAAAAGGAGCCTATCGCTTTGCCAATGAAATTTCCTTTGTTGTTGTTTCAAGGTACTGATGGTATAGCTGTAGGCTTATCAACTAAAATTCTCCCCCATAATTTCAATGAATTGATTAAAGGTTCTATTGATATATTAAAGGGTAAGAAAACAAAACTTTATCCAGACTTTTTTACTGGCGGTATGGTAGATGTGAGTGAGTATAGCAGTGGGGCTCGTGGAGGAAAAGTAAAAGTGAGAGCTAAGATTGAAGTGATTGATAAAAAAAATATTTCTATAAAAGATATTCCTTTTGGTACGACTACCTCATCTCTAATAGACTCAATTTTAAAGGCAAATGACAAAGGTAAAATCAAAATAAAAAAAGTCATTGACAATACCGCTAAAGATGTAGATATCCAAATAGAATTGCAACCAGGTACTGATCCAGATGTGGCTATCGATGCGTTGTATGCATTCACTGACTGTCAAATTTCAATTTCTACTAATGCTTGTGTAATTATTGATGAAAAGCCAGTTTTTACTTCCGTAGATGAAATGTTAAAAATCTCTACCGAAAATACTAAAGATCTATTGAGAAGAGAGCTAGAAATAAACCTATCTGATTTGAATGAGAAATGGCATTATTCCTCATTGGAGAAAATATTTATAGAAAAGAGAATTTATCGCGATATAGAAGAAGCTACTACATGGGAAGAGGTGATAGCTAAAATAGACAAAGGACTACAACCATACAAAAAACTTTTTAAGCGCTTAATAACTGAGGAAGATATAGTTAGATTAACTGAAATCAAAATTAAGCGAATTTCAAAATTCGATTCATTCAAAGCTGATGAATTGATTAAAAAT
>JBIKJU010000291.1:0-2780 GCA_044360745.1 Chitinophagales bacterium | reverse complement strand
TTGCTTTGAGATGGAGCGATATTGATGAAGCTGGACACGTAAATAATGCAGTATATTTGACTTATCTTGAAGAATCTAGGGTAGTATATTTTCATGAATCATGCCGATGGGACTGGAAAAAAGATGGAGTGATACTTGCTAATGCGAATGTGAATTATAAGCGACCGCTTTTTTATCCAGAGCCAACATTTGTTTATGTTCGTGTGTCTAAAATTGGCGGGAAAAGTATAGAACTACAATATGCGATAACGGTAGAAAAAGAAGACAACATAGAATTAGTTTCTACTGCCTCTACTATACTTGTGATGTTCGATTATAAAAAGCAAACTTCAGTAGAGGTGCCAGATTATATTCGGAAGGCCATTGGAGATTTTGAACAAAAGAGTTTTTAGGAAAATGTTGTTGCATATACGTCCTGACAATATAGACGATAGACATATCAACCAAGTAGTAAATACTTTGCGAAATGGTGGTATTATCATTTATCCTACTGACACAGTATACACGTTGGGATGTGATATAAATAACACAAAAGCGTATGAGCGCATTTGTAAGCTGAAAGGGGTGAAACCTAATAAAGCAAATTTTTCCATCGTATGCTTTGATTTGAGTCATTTATCGGACTTTACCACCCAAATTCCTAACCCCTGTTATAAGTTAATGAAAAGGGCATTACCTGGACCATTTACATTTATTTTAAACGCTAACCAAAAGGTGTCGAAAATTTTTGGATACAATAAAAAAACTGTAGGTATCCGTGTACCTGACAATAATATTTGTAGAGCTATTGTAGATGCTTTAGGATCTCCTATTTTGTCGGCATCTATCAAAAATGATGATACTATATTGGAGTATATAACTGACCCAGATGCGCTTTATGAAGCCTATGAAAATGTTGTAGATTTAGTGATTGATGGTGGACCTAGTGATAACATTGCCTCTACTATTATAAATTATACGTCAACTGAACCTTTTTTAGTTCGAGAAGGGAAAGGTGATATTAATGCCATTTAGCACTTATCATTCTATCTTTTTCTGCAAAATCTTTTTTTATAGCGATCTCTTGATAGCCTTTGTTTTTAAGTAAAAGTGCAATTTTATCAGTATAGTATTCATTACATTCAAAATAAATTTTTCCATTAGGTTCTAAAGCGGTTTTTGCTATTTCAGATATTACGTCATAAAAGAAAAGCGGGTCTTTCGCAAATAGGGCAAGATGTGGTTCGTAGGCTAATACATTTTTAAACATCTCATGTTTTTCATCAAGGCCTACATAAGGTGGATTGCTTACTATGATATCAAATTTACTAGTGATTTCTTCCCAAATTATGTCTTGAAGTTCAAAAGTTACTGTTAACTTATTAAGCGTTGCATTTTGTTGAGCTACTACTAAAGCATCTTTGGAAACTTCTACTGCAAACACTTCTGATTTGGGTAAAAAATATTTTAGTGCAATGGCTATGCATCCACTTCCTGTGCCTATATCCAAGATTTTCTTAGGATTTTTTTCGATCTCTACTATCCATCTTACAAGATCCTCGGTTTCTGGTCTTGGAATCAAAACATCGGGATTTACGATGAATTTCAATCCACAAAAAATTTCATAACCAAGAATATATTGCATAGGTTCATGGGTCATTAATCTTTTTAGTATAGCTAGTATTAGATTTTCTTTTTCGATTTCTACTTCAGATTGATGATGAAGAGCTATATCTAATTGGTTCCAACCTGTTACTTCCTGAACTATAATTCTAGTGATAGCTTTAGCCTCTGATGGACTGTAAATTTCAGTGAGCTGGTCGTGATACTGATTTATTAAAGCTAATAGTTTCAATTTTATTATTTTTCGGCCTGTAAAACTAAAAATTTTGTTGACCAACGATCAGCAGTTTATGAGAAAAGCTATTGAGTTAGCTGAAAAGGGATTGGGCAGCGTATCACCAAACCCTTTGGTGGGTGCTGTGCTCGTGCATAATGGGAGAATTATTGGGGAAGGATTTCATCAAGAATTTGGAGGCCCACATGCTGAGGTCAACTGTATAAATAATGTCAAGAAAGAAGATAAACATCTGATTGCTGAGTCCACGATGCATGTTACTTTAGAGCCATGCTCGCATCATGGCAAAACCCCACCTTGTTGTGATTTAATTATTGCACAGCAGATAAAAAATGTTGTAATTGGAAGCAAAGATCCTTTTGTGGCAATAAATGGTCGCGGTATAGAACAGTTGAGAAAAGCAGAAGTAGAAGTAGTAATGAGTGATTTAGAAAGGGAGTGTAGGTTTTTAAACAGACGTTTTTTAACTTTTGTAGAAAAAAAGCGACCTTATATTATCCTCAAATGGGCAGAGTCTAAAGATGGATTTATAGCTCCTAAAGGAAATACTTCATATTGGCTTTCATCGGATGAATCAAAAGTATTGTCTCATAAATGGCGAACAGAGGAAGATGCCATTTTGGTTGGATTTAATACAGCACTAAAAGATAATCCTAAACTTACAGCTCGCTTGCATAATGGCAATAACCCAACTCGTATTGTCATAGATAAAAGCAGTACCTTGCCAAAATCCTTACACTTATTAGACAATGAAGTTTCGACTATAGTTTTCAATGAAAATTTAGATGAAGTTGTTGGAAACACTGAATATATAAAAGTAGAATTCAAGCATTCTTTTTTTTATCAATTTTTTGAGGTCTTAGTCAGCAAGTCTATTCAATCTGTTATCATAGAAGGAGGGACCAAGACACATCAATTGTTTATGGAAAGTAATTTTTGGGAT
>JBIKJU010000061.1:0-9867 GCA_044360745.1 Chitinophagales bacterium | reverse complement strand
AGATTTAGATCTAAATGCCCCACTTTTTCAATATTAGCAGATGAAAATCGCCCCATAGCATTACCAGAAAACTGGGCTTTACCAATATTTGATAGAGAAGGATTAAGCGTTTTAAAATCCATCACCCCACCTATAGCATCGCTACCATAAATCAAAGACCCAGGACCAAAAACAGCCTCAGCCATAGCTATATTGTTGGCATCTAAACGGAGAGCATTTTGCACATTTCCTGCTCTAAAAATAGAAGTATTCATCCGGACTCCATCAATCACTAATAATACTCTATTTGTTGAAAAACCTCTCATCATAGGACTCCCACCTCCTACTTGACTTTTTTGTACAAACACAGCTCCACTTGAAGCTAATAAATCTGCAGCAGTTTGGGGATTAGATAACTCTATTTGGCGTTTAGAAATGGTTACTGCATGAGATGATAAGTCACGTCTATTTTGTTCCCACTTACTAGCAGAAACGACCACATCTTCAAAAATCAATCCTGATGAAATCATTGGAATAGTAGAAAAGCCGTCAGTTAGACTACTTTTAGTAAATGATGTAATTTCGTATCCCACTTGACTAACAAAAATAGTGTCAAGAATACCAAAGGTGTCTATTCTAACCTTGCCTTTACTATCAGAAAAAAAACTTTTTTGTCCATTTTTAGAAAAAATATGAGCATCCTTTATAGGTTGCTTGGTATCGTTATCTATGAGCTGAATCTCTTGACCAAATATCAAAGTATTAAACAGCAACATAGCGATAAAATAAACATATCGCATTGCTTTAAATTTAAATAAAGAAAATAACTATTGAGAAAATTAAGATAGCAAATATAACTCTGGTGGTTCAAAAAATTGATTAATCTTGATAAATGAATATTGACTATTCTTACAAAAATATTGATGCATTAACTCACACCACTGTTGTTCTTCTTTGTTTTGGTTGTGAGAAAAAAACAAATCAAAAATCTTTGAGATAAGAGATAATTTAGGTTTCCCATCAGATGACTTCTGACTAAACAAACTAGCTATGTTTTTTTGAAATTCGCTTTCCATTTTATCATGATAAACAAAAACTCTAACCATGCCAGCTTCTATTCTTAAATCTTTAAAGTCATAATACTCGCCTTTAATAATTAGCTCATTTTGTCCTTTAATCTTGTAGCTCGCAAACTCTTCAATTGTTAAATCAAGATAAATTAAAGATTTTTTAGAACGTTGAAGTACTTGGCTAGCATACTTCAAAAATTTCTTCTTGACAGGAAAAAATAGAGAAATCGGTGCAACAATGTGCAACAATAGTAAGGCTAAAAACAAAAAGCCAAAAAGCTTATTTGCTGGTATTAGACTTATTTTTTCAATTCGCATTTATACCCATTGGCTTCATAATCAGCGATAGTACGGCCATTATTAATTCCGTTGTTTTCTTTGGTTGTGTTGCATGCATCAAATTTGTATGCAACAGTGGAATCCAAAATGCCATTTATGTTGGTGTTAGTTTTTGTACATTCATAGCATTTTTTGCATGAAGCCAATCCAATAATCAATGCCGGTACTAAAAGAAGTAAAATTCTCATAATTTAAGTTTGTTTGTAAAAATAAAAATAATTGTTTTAATGAAAACAATAAATTAGAGGCATGAAAAAATATTGCATTATTTTGATAATTGTTTTTGGTCAGCTTTTTTTTGCTGTGTGTGCTAACGCAAATAACATTGACATCAAGCGCAACCAAAGTGGATTAACTGTTATTCATACGCCATCATCAAGTAATCTTCATACTGTTTCACTCTATTTTCGGACTGGGTCTTTGTATGAAAAAGACTCAACATTTGGAGTAAATAAGCTTATTTCTACCCTTATTGACAACAGAATTAAAGAAAATACCGTTTTCTCTACCCTAGATTATCAAATCATTCAACTTCCAGAACAAACGGGCATTAGCCTTAAAGTACCTACAGCTGAACTCGACCCTGTTCTATATATCTTGTCTAGTACTTTTACAGGAGCTTCCTTTTCATCTATTGAAATCGATCAAGCAAAAAAGCAAATATTGAAAAAAGACGACCGTTTAAAATCAGTATCTAATGAGATTAATAGAGCCAAATTGCTAGAAAAATTATGGAAAAATGAGTTTAATAAAATAAGTGCTTCAGATATTAACAAGTCATTGGCAAACATAAGTGAACTTCAACTCCAAGATTATTATAAACGTTTTTATCAGTTATCATATGCTACATTAGTAGTATCTGGTAAAGTAGGAATGGAAGATTTATTAGCTAAAACAAATAAAACATTTCGAGATAATGGGTTTATTAATTTTAATCCGGAGCAAATTCTACATGTTATAGACCTAAAACCCATTATCAATTTTTCACAGATTTTGCAAGAGACTGAAAATGATAACAATAAAAAAGTAGGCTTATATTTTCAAAATCCTGGAACAAGAATAGATAGGAAAGGAGCATTAGCTGCTACTATTTTTGCGCAAATAGTGACAGACCTATCCCCATCACTGATATTTGCTAATTATGAAATGAATAATTACTATGGAATCATGCATTTTAGCAAAGATATCCAAGACAATAAATTTTCATCAAACATTAAGGATATCAGCCATTTTCTAGATACAGTTTTAACCTTAAAATATATTACAGCAACAATTCTAGCCAAAGCAAAAGACAATATTTTGAAACGCTATGCTTATATCTATAATAATGAACCAATGCTTATTGCCAATCAAATAGCTAAATTTAGATTTCAAAATGATGAATATTTTGTTACTACTTTTGCTGATAGTATTCAAGCTATTTCCTTGAAAGATTTGAATAAATATATTACAGAATATTACCTCAATAAATCAGGTATATATTATGCAGAAGGTTCAAAATCAAATTTTGAAAAACTAGATAGTAGCGAAAGAGTTTATAATATAGATGAAAGTGTAGAGCAATTAATTTGCACATTTGATCTCAACAGAGCAGAGTTAGAAGGAAGACAAAACCAACAAAATATTGATAAAATTTATCAATGGATGGTAATCAATAAAGATTCATACTTGCAGATAAATGGCTTTAGTGATAAGGGAGAATACAATAAAATAAAAGAGATTCAAATTAATAATTTTATAGATTCTGTACCAGATTTTAAAAAGGTAAAACCATTTGTTGTCAAAACAAAAGAACTCCGACCAGAAATGGTAAGAGCTCTAACTGTGATGAAAGTCTTATATGACAAAGGTCTGCCAATAGAGCGTATGAGTGGCACTTGCATGAGTTATTCTTCTACTTCAAAAGAAGAATCTATCGCTAATCGAAAAGTAACTTTTACACTCGAAAAACGAAAGCCATCTTTCTCTACCTATGAATATCATTATGGCAAAAAATTAAACTATTAAATCAAACAATATGGATACTATACTAACAGAAATAAAAGTGGACAAAGCAACAGATTTTTTACCACTAAATGGAACTGATCACATAGAATTTTATGTAGGCAATGCCAAACAATCTGCCTATTACTATCAAGTAGCATGGGGCTATGAGTGGGTAGGATATGCTGGACCTGAAACAGGAGTACGTGAAACATCTTCATATGTACTAAGGCAAGGTAAAATAACATTGGTGTTGACTACTTCACTTCAACCTGAGCACGAAATAGCTAAACATCAAATGGTACACGGAGATGGGGTAAAGGCATTAGCGTTATGGGTAGATGATGCTAGAGATGCCTTTATGGCTACTACCTCAAGGGGAGCTGAAGGCGTTTTGGAGCCAACAGTTTATAAAGATGAGCATGGAGAGGTGGTCATTGCTGCTATCAAAACTTATGGTGAAACAATTCACAAATTTGTAGAAAGAAAAAACTACAAAGGTGTGTTTTTACCAGGGTTTCAAGCTCCTAAAAATCCGTTGAAAGTAGATAATGTAGGACTAAAACATGTAGATCACTGTGTAGGCAATGTAGAATTAGGGGCTATGAATAAATGGGTCAAATTTTATGAAGATGTGATGGGATTTGAACTTCTACTTACTTTTGATGATAATGATATCTCTACTGAGTATTCATCTCTGATGAGTAAAGTAGTTTCTAATGGAAATGGATATATTAAGTTCCCTATAAATGAACCAGCTGATGGGAAAAAGAAATCACAAATTGAGGAGTATCTTGATTTTTACAGAGGAGCTGGAGTACAACATATCGCTGTGGCTACTGATAATATAATAGAAACAGTAACGGAACTAAGAAAAAGAGGAATAGAATTTCTATATGTTCCAGAGGTGTATTATGAGGATGTACTAGATCGAGTAGGCCATATAGACGAAAACCTAGAGGAACTAAAAAAACTTAATATCCTTATAGATAGAGATGATGAAGGATATCTTTTGCAGCTCTTTACAAAACCAGTAGAAGATAGACCAACCTTGTTTTATGAAATCATACAACGCAAAGGTGCAAAATCATTTGGGAAAGGGAATTTCAAAGCCTTGTTTGAATCTATAGAGAGAGAGCAGGAACTAAGAGGAAATCTCTAATTTTTATAAGTCATGGATATTCAGAAAGACATCTCAGCTTTTATCCATTGGGCTTGGACAAAGGTCATAAACGTAACAGGCTACGATAATTTCGAGTTGAAAAGTGTAGGTTATTTTTTGCTACTACCACTTGTGTGCTTAGTGTTGGAAGCTATACTCCTTGGCTGGAAGAAATCATCCTTATATATATTGTTTACAAGATTCAAAGAAGTTCAAAATGATGTTTTCTGTTTTGCGATCCATGCAGCTGGTTTATACAATCTGATAGGTATACTTTTCACTTTTGGTATTTTTTATTGGGCCTTTGGTTTTTTTCAAAAATATGGTAGTCTTCATATCATAGACAAAATTGAAAGTGGTTTTTTACAATTTGCGATAATGTTGTTTGTCGGTGACTTTAAAAATTACATCAGGCATTGGCTTTTCCACAAATGGGGATGGGCGTGGCGACTTCATCAATTTCATCATTCTGCATCTGAGTTTACAATGCTTACTTATTTAAGAAGCCATGCGGCCGAAGTAGCACTTACAAATATTTTAGACCTTTTCCCTTTTATTATATTCGGAGCTAATTTTCAAGCTTTTGCAGCTGTGTATGTGGTTAGAGAAGCGCACCAATACTTTATCCATTCTCAACTAAAATCAGACTGGGGGCTCATTGGCAAATATTTACTTGTATCGCCATTAGCACACAGAATACATCATTCTACTAATGAAAATTTCCACGGCAAAAATCTTGGCAATACTTTTATTATTTGGGATAGACTTTTTGGTACTTATGCTGAGACAAATGCCGATAACGTAGCCGAGATTGGGCTACCCGAAAATCCTTACAATAAAGAGTCATTTATTCAAGAATATTGGCTTTGCTACAAAAATGCCATTAACGATATTTTTGCACCTTTGTTTTTCAATAAAAGATGATACAGAAAGCTATACTTTTTTTTATATCGCTTTTAATAGCTTTTATTATAGGAGAGTTGGCGATGCGAAAATTTGAATCAAATCAACAACAATGGTATGTCTATCAACCATCACAAAAATACATCTTTGAGCCAGATAGTAGTATTCTATTTGGGATAAATGGGAAGAAAGAATTTACAACAAACAAAAAAGGATATCGTTCAAAAAATGAGTTTAGTAGCGAAACAAAAAACTGGCTTTGTGTAGGGGGAAGTACTACAGAGTGTACCTATTTAGATGATAAAGAAACATGGTATACAATAGCAGAAAAAAAAATTAATAGTAAATCACTAGATAAATATGCTTTTGCGTCAATAGGACGAAGTGGACATACGACAAATAATCACTACGCATACATCAAAAAGACTATAGAAAATGACACTGAAATAGATGGAATAGTTCTTATGTGTGGGATAAATGATTTTTTAAAAACATTAGCTGATACCACAAAACAATTTAGTATAAATGAATATGATAGCTTACTTCATTTAGAGCAATCTGGCCGTATAAACTTTGGAGATTGGTATGCTCATTCTGCTTTTCTTTTTGCTTTTAAAACAATGTTTGATAATATTTTAAAAAACACTGAAAACATAATAGACCGGAAAGGGAAAGTGATAAAAAAGTGGAGAGATCATTATGCATCAAAAGAAAAGTTAGTGGACTCATTACCCAATTTGTCCAATGCCATTATGACTTACAAAAAAAATTTGTCATCAATTATTCAACTTTGCCAAGCAAACAACATTAAGATTATTGTGGTCAATCAAGCAGCAACTTGGGGTAATGATTCTTGCGAATATAAACTCTGGATGGGAGGTATAGGAGATTACCAAAACTTGCAAAAAAGTATTTATTATTCACCATCAGCATTGCGCCTAGGGCTAACAAGTTTCAATTTAGCGACACTGGATATTTGTAATAAAAATAGAGTGAAAATTATAGATATTGATAGTGCATTATCACTTCATCATGAATACTTTTATGACGATTGCCATTTTAATGAAAGAGGAGCTAGAGAGTTAGGTTTAATTATACTTAAACGCTTCTAGTCATTTAATTCTTGATTCAAAAGTTTAAATTAATGTATTTATTAAAAGAAGCTTTTTACAATATACAATGGTCGATTTTGAACCTCTTTATAAATCCTATAAATATATTCACCTATCAATCCCAAAAAAGTGATTTGCAATGAACCAAAAATAAAAATCATAAATAAAGTAGAAGACCAGCCAAACGGGGCAATTCCAATAAATTTGCTAATTAAAACATATATAATTCCTACAAATGAAATACTAACTCCTATCAAACCTAAAAAAAGCATTATTCTGATAGGTAAATTTGAAAAACTAAATAAAGCGTCTAAAGCTAGGTTTACTAGTTTAACGAAACTCATTTTAGCCTTTCCCGCATATCGCTCATCCCTATCATAATAAACAAATTCCTGAACAAAACCTACGTGAGCTCTAATACCTGGTAAATATCGTAACTTTTCAGGGTAAGATAAAATTGCCTCTTTTACAGACTTTCTGAATGCAGAAAAGTTTCCAACACTATCAACTGAATCAGACTTAATAATTTTACTAAAAACTCCATGAAAAATAGACATAAAAAATCGTCTATTTAGAGTTTCCTTTTTTGATATACGTTTCGCAAAAATTACATCTACTTTTTCATTTTCAATTAACTTTTTATACATCTCCTCTATTAATTCTGGAGGATCTTGTAAATCACCATCCATAAGTACGATATATTCCCCTTGAGCAACACTTAGACCAGCAGTGTATGCAGCTTGATGTCCATAATTTCTTGAAAGTTGTAATACTTTACATCGTCCATCAGTTTTATTGAATCTCATTAAAATTGACAATGAGTTATCTTCACTTCCATCGTCTACGAATATTACTTCAAAGTTATTTGTGATTTTTTGAAGGGCATTCATCGTCCTTTTTACTAACTCATCAATAAGCAATTCTTCGTTATATATAGGGATTATAACACTTATCATTGTATAAAATTGATATTATAATTCATTACAATAAGCAATGTAAGGATTAAAGAAAGTAAAGTCATGCTTTTAAAAAATTCTTACAAAAATAGACTAATATTTTAAATTGATTTTATAATTGTAAAACTAAGGCATTTCACCTGACTTTACTTTTATAACACCCGTTATTTTCTTAATCGTATAATCAGTAAAGGTTTCATTGGCCTCCATTCCTTCTCCTAAAATTATTTCATCTTCGGTAGATATTTTGACATAGCTATTTGAGTAAATCATTTTCTTCGACTCATCCCAAATCAGTTCTTCTGTATTCAACTTTTCCCCTTTGGCATTGATGACTTCTACATTGTTTTTTGCTATCATCATTGAAGAACCATCATAAACTGTAGCTGTGTTCGCTTTCATCACTGTTTCTACATTTCCTGCGGCATCATAAAAATTTACCTTTATCCCATTTGGAAAAGTCATGTATGGCTTTTCAACGTTAAATCGGAGAGCTTCTTTTGCAAATGCCTTTATTCTATTTTCTCCTCCAGAAGAATATACAATCTCAATATCACTACCCCTTTCAATGTTTACGTTTGATCGCTTAGAAATCCAATCTACTTCAGCATTATCATTATTACATCCTAAAGCAAAAAGCAGACAAAATAAAAAAGCTGTTGAATGATAAAACTTCATTAATCAAATTTTCGCTTCTTAAACCATAGTCCATTCAACGTGAGACCGAATGTTAATCGATAATATGTTTCCCGTATCAGCGCTTTTTCTACAGGCTGTCGTGTGCCAACATCTGCCATCAAATTGATTTGAAGATAATCATTTGAGTTTATGCGATCTCGACCAAAAATAAAAGGAAAAACAAGTCCAAATGTGCCACCCGTTTCTCTTAAAGAGCTACCACCAGCGAGCACTTCTGACTTAGCTGTATAAAAGCCAGTTTTGTATTGAATACGCTTAATAAACTTGCCAGTATAATCTGGAGTGATGCCAAAACCAAAAGAAAATCTCCAGCTATCAGCCAATGCATCATTGTTTAATGGAGAAGAAAAACCACTCCAGCCACTATACTTAAAATCTGCACCTATAATCCACCATAGTTCATTACCAACAGTGAAGCCTCCGCCTACTGTATATGGCAAACTAACTTTGTCTTTCACTTCAGTTTTCAAACTAGTAGTATCTACCACAATATCAAAACCATCTCTTACAAAATATCGCTGTGTTACTCCACTGTTTCTTGCATTCACTTTTAATCCACTGTTCCCAAATGCGCCAATCACGAAATTGACATCTGACTTGAAACGATTAGCCTCACTTCGTTTCACTAATCTAATTTTATACTGTAAACCTAAATCATATAAAAACCCACTTACTCGCATGTTAGTTGTAGATCGTACATTAAGCATATTTAAAGAATCTGGAAATTGATAACCTTTCGAATAATCTTGCCCTCCAAACAAATAACCAAAATTTACACCTAAAGAAAAACCACCTATCCTATAGCCTGTACCAACATAAACCTTATAAAGAGATCCTTTCCCTTTATAAGAACTAAATGTATCAGTCGCTTGATTGATAAAATTATAATTAGTAGTGGCAAAAGGAAGCAAACCAAAACTTAATCCCCACCTATCACGCTTGAGAGGCATTCCAAAAGCAATATGGTTGATGGTTCCAAATGCACCTCTATATGTAGAATCCTTAGTTTTAAGGTCGCTTATATCTACATTTGCACCCATTTCTAAAGTAGTAAATGCAAGCTCTGAATAAGAGGCTGGATTTACTATATTTAATCCAACTCCACTTCTATATCCACCAGATATTTCACCAAGAGCTTTATTTGATGAAAATGTTTGTGATCGTAAATAACCTAATCCAAATCGAGAATATGGGGATGTGCTTTGTGCCATCAGACTAACTCCAATAAATACAAAAAGAACTAAAATTGATATCTTATTTTTCAGAATAGACATTGTGTTGGTATATAAAATTTAAACCCTTTAGTATCAACTCAGGGTCTGCAAAGATGTTATTTTTCAATTGGGAAACCAAAAAAAGAGCATCGCCTCCAGTGGTGATAATGTTAAGATTTTCAAATTGAGATTGATATTGAGCTATAACACCGCTTATTTCATGGCATGTTCCTAGTATAGCTCCACTCAAAATTGATTGCTCGGTACTTTTCCCAATGATTTCTATTTCATCCTCAGTATTCCAATCTATATCAGGCAACTTAGACGTAAAGTGATGCATGGCTTTTAGCCTCATACGAAAGCCAGGGGAAATTGCTCCTCCAATAAACTCATTTCTATTATTGATGAAATTATACGTTATACATGAACCTAAAACTATAATTAAGGAGT
>JBIKJU010000060.1:0-9869 GCA_044360745.1 Chitinophagales bacterium | reverse complement strand
ACTTTAAACCCTGCAACATTTACTGTAAACTTTCCAGATGTAATACCACCATCTGCTAGGGTGAATGCTCCATCATTTAATTTGAACTCTCCTGTGTGAGTGCCTACCGGTTTAGTGCCTAAAAAACCTACTATACTTGTAGCGGTATCAACAGTATAATTAACACCACTACCAATAGAAGCTTCTTTCGTTTCAGCAGTTTGAGCCTCTAGATTGTTTGGAGTTTGGGTGCATGACATTACAGCTAATGTCAAAACTAATGGAAAAACTATTTTTTTCATTTTTAAATTTTCAATAAATTTAATGACTAAATTCGATGTGTAAACATCTTTTTGCAATTATTGGGAATTCATGACCTCAAAACCCAAAATAATGTAAAGTATTTCCTACTATTGTATTTAAAATTAAACAAATCATGTCTAAAAAAGTAACAACCAAAAAAGAAAAATCGTTTTTTAATGAAGCCGATTTACAATTTATAGAAAAATATATCAATAATGCATCGCCCACTGGATTTGAAACCAAAGGTCAGGAAATATGGTTAGACTACATAAAACCAGCTATAGATGAATATCATGTAGATAATTATGGAAGTGTGTATGGTGTAATCAACCCATCTGCACCATTTAAAGTCGTGATAGAGGCTCATGCTGATGAGATATCTTGGTTTGTAAGTTACATCTCTCCAGATGGACTGATTTATGTAAAACGAAACGGTGGAAGCGACCACCAAATCGCTCCTTCAAAAAGGGTATGGATACACACTGATAAAAAGAAAATAGAAGGTGTATTTGGATGGCCAGCTATACACACTCGCAGTGCAGGAAAAGAAAAGGCTCCTGCTCTTGAAAATATTTTTATCGACTGTGGATGCACTTCAAAAGATGAGGTTGTTAAAATGGGGATTTACCCTGGCTGTGTAATTACCTACCAAGATGAATTTTTTGTACTTAATAATAGATATTTTGTGGGTAGAGCACTCGACAACAGAATGGGTGGAGTGATGATAGCAAAAGTAGCTCACCTATTAAAAGAAAACAAAAAGAAACTTCCATTTGGATTATATGTAGTAAATGCTGTACAAGAAGAAATTGGGCTAAGAGGTGCCGAAATGATAGCTCACACGATATCACCTGACTGTGCTATTATAACCGATGTAGCTCACGACACTACCACACCTATGATTGATAAAATAGTAGAAGGTGAGTATAAATGCGGAGATGGACCAATGTTGACAATAGGCCCTGCGGTTCATCAAAAATTATTTAAACACATCCGCAAAACTGCCGATGACAATAAAATACCATACCAGTTAGATGCTGCCTCAAGAAGTACAGGTACTGATACAGACGCTTTTGCATATACCAAAGGCGGCATACCATCCGCTCTGATTTCTTTACCTCTTCGTTATATGCATACTACTGTAGAAATGGTACACAAGAAAGATGTAGAAAACGTCATAAAATTAATTTATGAAACTCTTTTAGGACTTTCCCCAAAGTTTGATTTTAAATACCTTAAATAATTGTTATTTTTAGCTAAGTCAAATTAAACAATTTACAATATGCTTTGTTTAAGAATACGACTGATTGAATCAGATATTCTGTATATAACACATGAAAAAAGTAGGAATTATTGGAGCAGGGGTAGCAGGTATAACTGCTGCGGCCATATTGGCTAAAGCTGGCTATAATGTAGAGGTATTTGAAAAAAATAATCAAGCTGGTGGAAGAGCAAGGGTATTTAAAGATAGTGGCTTTACGTTTGATATGGGTCCTAGTTGGTACTGGATGCCAGAGGTGTTTGAGTCGTTTTTCGAAAATTTCGGCAAGAAAACAAAGGATTACTACTCTTTAAAAAGATTAGACCCCTCCTACAAAGTTTTTTATAATAATGATACTATACCTATCCCAGCTACTCTTGATCAAGTACTTCAATTATTTGAATTCCTAGAAGAAGGTAGTTCATCAACAGTTAAACAGTTTTTGAAAAAAGCAGAAACTAAATACACTACCTCTATGGCTCACTACATCAATAAGCCATCACATTCAATAACAGAATTTTTAGACCTCAAAATTCTAACTTCATTTTTAAAACTAAGTTTGTTTTCATCTATACGATCAGAAATAAAAAAAGTAACCAACAACCCTAAAATCAGACAAATACTCGAATTTCCAATTCTATTTTTAGGTGCTACACCTGACAATACACCTGCGCTCTATAGTATGATGAATCATGTAGACACTAACCTTGGCACATGGTACCCTATGGGCGGTATGGGCGAAATGATTAAAGCTATGGTGACAGTGGCTGAAGAGCAAGGTGTACGATTTAGATATAATACTGAAATAGAAAAAGTAGAGATAAAAAATAGAAAAATAATATCCCTCAAAACTGATAGCCATAGTTTTGATATAGATAATGTAGTTTGTGGGATGGATTATCACTTTTTTGAGCAATCGGTTTTAAATAAAGAAGATAGAATGTATGATGAGAAATACTGGGACAATAGAACCATGTCTCCATCTGTTTTGTTGTTTTACTTAGGTGTAGATACTATTCTTCCTAATCTAGAACATCATAATTTATTTTTTGATGCAGATTTTGAAAAACATATTGGGGAAATTTATAGTGACCCAAAATGGCCTACAGATCCATTGTTTTATGTTTGCGCTCCATCAAAAACAGATGAAACTGTAGCCCCAAAGGGTATGGAAAATATTTTTATTCTTATCCCAATAGCCAATGATCTTAAGCAAAATGATGAGTTAATTGAAAACTATTTCGAAATTATTTGTCAAAGATTAATGAAAAAAACTGGAGTAGATATTTCAAAACATTTAGTGGTGAAAAGAAGTTATTCTGTTAAAGAATTTAAGGAAGACTATCACGCTTTTAAAGGTAATGCATATGGACTAGCCAATACACTAATGCAAACTGCAATATTTAAACCAAAAATGAAATCAAATAAAATAGATAATCTTTTTTATACAGGACAGCTCACTGTGCCAGGACCCGGTATGCCACCAAGCATCATATCTGGTCAAATAGTTGCTAACGAAATCATCCACTCATAAATAATCCATCCTATGTCTTTAGAAATTTACAACAACGCTTCTTTCTTTTGTAGTAAAAAAATTACGCAAAATTACAGCACATCATTTTCGTTGGGTATAAAAACACTTAGCCATGGGTTGCAAGACCCAATTTATGCCATTTATGGTATGGTAAGAGTAGCTGATGAAATCGTTGACACCTTTCATCAATATCCCCAAAAAGAGCTTCTCGACAAATTTAAACAAGATACTTTTGATGCTATTCGCATGGAAATTTCTACTAATCCTGTTTTACAATGTTTTCAAGCTACAGTAAATAAATTTAATATCCCACTTGACCTTATTGAAGCATTTTTTGATAGCATGTATATGGATTTGAGTAAGATAGAGTACAACTCTGAACTATATCAAAAATATATTTATGGTTCTGCCGAGGTGGTTGGTCTGATGTGTTTAAAAGTTTTTTGTTATGAAGATGACGAAACTTATTCAAAACTTCAAAAACCGGCTAGAGCATTAGGTGCTGCTTTTCAAAAAGTAAATTTTTTGAGAGATTTTAAAAACGATTTTAAAGACTTAGGTAGACTTTATTTCCCAAATATAAATTTCTCAAAACTTACACCAGATGACAAAAAAGAAATAGAACGTGACATTGAAAAAGATTTTATCGAATCTTATAAAGGTATCATCTTGCTTCCTAAATCATCGCGATATGGAGTATTATTAGCGTTTCAATATTACCAAGGTTTGCTCAGTAAAATTAAACAATCTAGTGTGGAGCATTTACATTCAGAAAGAATAAGAGTAAGCAATGCCCATAAATTAATCTTACTTGGCAAAATGCTGTTTCGTAAAAATTTTTCTAACCAAATAATAACTATAGCCAACACACCAGCATGAAAAAAGCTATTGTAATTGGCTCAGGCGTAGCTGGTTTAGCCATATCCATCAGACTTGTGAAAAAAGGATATGATGTACATGTATACGAATCTCAAAATAAAGTTGGAGGGAAAGTATCTTGGATAGAAAAAGGTGGATATAAATGGGGACTTGGAGCTTCGCTACTTACTCTTCCTGAATTGATTGATGAGCTTTTTTTATTAGCAGATGAAAATCCAAAAGACTACTACGAGTACATACGTCTCGACCCAATAACTCGCTATTTTTTTGAAGATGGCACTATACTTGAAGCCTATTCAGATAGAAAGAAATTTGCGAAAGAAATAGAAGGAAAAACAGGCGAACATTCACATAAAGTAATCGCATATTTAGATGAAATAAAAAGATTTTTTGAGCTTACTGAAACTAGTGTGCTACATCGCTCTGTTCATAAAATTTCTACTTTCTTTAAAAAAGAAGCTTTAAAAACATTCATGGCAAATCCCCTAAAAATGGGATTTTTTGAAAGTATGCATAAAAAAAATGCACGCAGTTTTGCTAATAAAAACATTGTTCAACTATTTGACCGTTACGCTACTTACAATGGATCAAACCCCTACAAAGCTCCAGCTATACTCAATGTTATAGCGCATCCAGAATTTAACAAAGGAGGTTATATTATGAAAGATGGCATGCCGTCTGTTACTCAAAATCTTTATAAACTCGCTCAAAAATTAGGCGTTCATTTTCACCTTAATCAGAAAGTAGAAGAAGTAATTATAGAAAATAAAGTAGCAAAAGGAATAAGAGTGAATCAGCAATCAATTTTCGCTGATAAAATCGTTTGCAATATGGATGTAAATGCTGCATACCGTAAAATATTAGATGTCCAAAAAAGACCTAAAAAGTACTTAAATCAAGAACCTTCGACCTCAGCTTTGATTTTCTATTGGGGAATGAACAAGCAATATGAAAAACTCGATGTCCATAATATTTTATTTTCTGATAATTATGCAAAAGAGTTTGAGTGCTTAAGCAACGGCACTATTTATGACGACCCAACGATATATATTTTTATAAGCTCAAAAGTAAATGCAAACCATGCAAAAAATGGGGGTGAGAACTGGTTTACACTCATCAACGTTCCTTATAATCAAGGTCAGGACTGGACAATGATGCGTGAAAAGTTCAAAAAAATAATAATTGATAAAATAGATCGAAATATTGGTGAAAAAATAGAGGATGCCATAGTAGAAGAGCATATAAACGACCCCGTCAGTATAGAGCATGTGACAGATTCATTTCATGGTGCGCTTTATGGCAATAGCTCAAACAAATTATTAAGTACATTTTTAAGACATCCAAATTTTTCACCTGACATAAAAAATCTATACTTTTGTGGCGGCAGTGTACATCCGGGTGGAGGTGTCCCAATCTCACTTTTATCTGCTAAAATAACCAATGACCTTATCGCATAAAACAACTCTACTCTTATTTGTCCATTTAATCATCATTCATATTGTGGGTGTTATTGGACTAAATATTGCATCTACTAAAACTATTTTTCAAGAGCTCACTTCGCTCAATCTTTTGATTAGTTACTTTTTCGTTTTCCTCTATCATAAAAAATTCGACAATAACTTTTTCATTTTTTTTGTTTTCTCATTTTGCTTGGGGCTGGGAGTTGAGATCTTGGGAGTAAAAACCGGCTTTCCTTTTGGCAACTATACATATACCTCTACTCTCGGCATTCGTTTTTTAGAAGTGCCATTAATGATAGGTGTGAACTGGGCGGTACTTACCTATTGTACAGCTAGTTTAGTAGAAAAGCTCACCAAAAATGTAATTATCAGAGTGTTCTTAGGAGCATTAACTATGGTGAGTTTAGATGTTTTGTTAGAGTTTTTTGCAATAAAACATAGCTTATGGATTTGGACAAACGCAAGCTATCCTAGCATAAATAATTTCATAGGATGGTTTGTATGTTCGCTTTTTACTCATACGGCCTATGTGTATTTTATAAAAAAATCTGAGTGTACTTTTGCTGTGGCATATTTAGCATTGCTCGCCACCTTTTTAATGTGCGACCATTTGATTAGTAAATTTTAATATCTTTATTTTAGATTTTTTAAACCAAATTTTTTATGCGTCTAATATCTTTCGCTTTTCTAGTTTTAGCTACTACATTTTCATTTGCACATCAAGGTGGATTTTGCAAATATCACTCAGGGACTAAACCACAAGGTCAACCCGCCAATGGTACTCCCCATCAATACTTAGAATCACAATATGATGTAAAATTTCACCACCTCGACCTTGAAGTTGGCATTAGCAATAAATCTATCAGGGGCTCAGTGCGAACTGTGGCCGAAGTCACCAGCACAGCAGGTATGGATACCTTTGCATTTGAGCTTCATCAAAACTTAACAATAGATAGTGTGGTGTATGCTGGTCAGCGATTAATAATGAGAAATACAGGTGCAGAAAGAAGAGCTATTTTACCATCTTCTATTCCCGCAGGGCAGCAAGTAGATCTGAAGATATTTTATAGAGGTACTCCTCCAACTTCAGCTCAAGGTGCTATTGGAGACGGCTTTAGTAATGCTGCATCAGGTAGATGGAACAATAGAGCAACGTGGTCATTGAGTCAACCCTACTCTGCTTATGAGTGGTGGCCTTGCAAACAAAGTCTTGGCGATAAAATAGATTCAACTTGGTTTTTTATCACTACAGCTAACACTAATAAAGCTGGCTCAAATGGAGTGCTAGAGCGCATTGTGCCTTTATCTGGTAATAGAAGTAGATATGAATGGAAATCAAGACATCCAATTTGCTATTACCTAGTTTCGTTAGCAGTGGCAGAATATGTAGATTATAGTTTCAAAGTAAAATTGCCAGGAGTACAAGATTCTGTATTGGTTCAAAACTATGTTTACAACAATCCACAAACACTGCCAACTTTTAAACCAGAAATAGACCGCACAAAAGACATGCTCATTTTATTTTCTGATCTTTTTGGGATATATCCTTATGCTTATGAAAAATATGGACACGCTATGGCTCCTTTCAGTGGAGGTATGGAACATCAGACAATGTCGACCATGGGCTTTTTTGATTTTGGTCTTATAGCTCACGAATTGGGACACCAATGGTTTGGCGATTATGTGACTTGTGCATCTTGGAAAGACCTGTTCATTAACGAAGGTTTTGCTTCGTATAGCGAATATCTCGCAGAAGAGTTTTTAAATAGTCCTCAAGCTGCTAGAACGCTCATGAACAATGTACATAGCAATGTACTTTCACAGCTAGGCGGGTCTGTTTGGGTGCCTGATACATCAGATGTCAACAGACTTTTTAGTAGCAGACTGAGCTACGATAAAGGAAGTGCAATTATTCACACACTTAGATATGAGCTAAACAACGATTCTATTTTCTTTTTATCTCTTCGCAATTTTCTACAACAATATGGTAATAATGTAGCACTAGGAATAGATTTAAAAGATGTAGTAGAAAGCACGAGTGGCCTTAATTTGTCGGACTTTTTTAATCAGTGGTATTTTGGTGAGGGCTATCCTATTTATAGAGTACAATACAACTATGACAATAGGCATTTAGTAATGAAAGTGACCCAAACTACTTCAGCACTAGTGACTCCGCTTTTCAAGTCAGATGTAGATTTTACGTTGCGCAGAGTTGGTGGCCGAGATACCATAGTAAGATTGTATGTAGATCAAAACATAAAAACATTTGAAATTCCACTTGATACATCTATCACAACTGTAATAGTAGATCCTAATAATTGGATTCTAAATACTACAAATGGAGTCAGCAGAGACACTAGTTTAAAATATACATCACCAACTACTTCTATAAAAGAAGAGTTAGAACAAAAATTAAGTTTGTATCCGATACCTGCCTCCAATCAGCTTTTTGTTATCAATGAATCTTCTACTAATGCTGAACTATTTTTAGAAATATTTGACCAAAATGGCAAATTGATTTTCAACGAAAGCACAGAAAACACTATGCACAAAATCAATACTTCGAGCTTACCAAATGGACTTTACCTGATTAAATTATCCATACAAGGTGGCACATATGTAACAAAGAAATTTTTAGTGGAGCATTAAAAATCACTCTTTCTCCCATTTGCTAAAACATAAAACTGCTCTACGTGTTAGATGTATATGATGAAAAAAATTTTAATCACTGGAGCAAGTGGATTAGTAGGGAAGAAACTAATATCCCTTTTGATTAGTGCTGGCTACGAAGTCAATACACTCACACGTAAAAAATTTGAAACCGACCCAAACGTAAATCAATATCTATGGGATATTGAAAACAAAATACTAGATAAAAAGGCACTAGAGAATGTAGATGCTATAGTGCATTTGGCGGGTGCTGGAGTGGCTGACGAACGCTGGAGTAGTGCAAGAAAAAAAGAGCTTTGGGAAAGTAGAATAAAATCGTCTCAACTGCTATATGAAACCATAAAATCAACTAACACAAGCTTAAAGGTTTTAGTAGGAGCATCTGCTGTAGGCTACTATGGTGATAGAGGAAATGAAATATTAGACGAAAACACAACCAAAGGAAAAGGCTTTTTATCAGACCTATGTGAAGCTTGGGAAAATGAAAATTTTAAATTTAAAGAGTTGGGAATTAGAGTGTGCATCGGCAGAATAGGAATAGTTTTAGCTAATGAAGGAGGTGCTCTAAAAGAAATGATGAAAACTGTGGTAGCAGGTGTAGGCGGGTACTTTCCAAAATCACCTCTTTACTACCCATGGATACATATAGACGACCTTACAGCTGGACTAATATTTTTAGCTAAACATTCTGAATCAAGTGGAATTTTCAATCTTACTGCCCCTATGCCAGTTTTACATAAAGAGCTTATGGAAGAAGCCATAAAAGCAAATAGTCAAACACCAATTTTATTGCCTACTCCAGAGATAGTTATAAAATTGGCAATAGGAGAAATGAGTACAATGCTCTTTAATAGTCAAAATTGTAGACCAGAAAAATTAATAAAAGATGGGTTTAAATTTCAATACGAAACAATAGATAAAGCGTTGAATCAACTAGCTCAAACTAAGGCTTGAGAAATATGTATTCAAAGACCAGATTACCTTGATCTCCAGTAGAGGAAGATGAAATGAGTGTATAACCTTTTTTTCGCAAATCATTAAATGTAGCTACCAGTTTTTTAAGATTCTCCGGCTGCTCTTTTTCACTAAAGTATCCTAATTCTATTACCTCAGAATCACCGTTTTCATAGGTAATTAATATTTGTGGATCCATAAACTCCTTTCCGCTTGAAGCTCCTTTTGTGCAATCAAAAACTCGAACTATAGCATATCCACCGTTGTTTGCATACAAACCAAATGATAAAATCAAGAGCAATAAAAAGGTGTAGTTTCTTAATTTCATTTGATAGCAAATAATTTAATTTAAACGACCAATATGTAAATTTAGTATTAAAATTTAAAAATTGGCTTGTAGAGTAAACGAAATTAAAAGAAAACAAATTCGATTTTTATATTTGTAATATGACAATCGACCATTTTATAGAGCAATTTAGAATGTGCTTAAAAAATTCTCACATACTTTTGACTCCTGGAACGCAGTTTAGAGTATTAGAGGAGTGGAATTCTATGTTTGCGCTTATAGTGATAGCAATGATTGATTCAGAATATCAAAAAGAGTTATCGGCAGATGACATACGATCATCAAAGACTCTAGAAGATCTTTTTATAGTTTTGAATAATAAATAGTGGCAATTTTTTCCATAAACAATATTAACATAGCTGCGATTTCGGCAACTGTACCTAAAAACATAGAAGATAATCTAGCTTATCCGCATGTAACAGAAAAAGAAAAGCAACAATTTATATATACAGTAGGTATAAGATACAGGAGAGTAGTGAGTGA
>JBIKJU010000290.1:0-2796 GCA_044360745.1 Chitinophagales bacterium | reverse complement strand
TTTAGGAATCATGCCATATATATCAGCATCCATTGCTATTCAGCTTTTGACGATGGTAGTACCTCAGTTTCAAAAAATGCAGAAAGAGGGAGAAAGCGGAAGACGACAATTGAATCAGTGGACAAGGTTATTAACTGTGGCAGTTACACTTGTACAAGCATCAGCTTATGTAGCCTATATTCAATCTACTAACGGTAGCGCAATTGTTATAGCAAAATCATTGTTCTTTGTCTCTACCATGATTGTGTTGACTACTGGTACACTATTTGTAATGTGGATGGGAGAAAAAATTACGGATAAAGGACTAGGCAACGGTATTTCACTATTAATCATGGTTGGTATCCTTGCTCGTTTTCCAGGATCTATTTTGCAAGAATTTACATCGCGATTGACAGCTGGTGGATTATTAGCGTTTGCCTTAGAAATCGCATTTTTGATAGCAGTAGTAATGGCTACTATATTGCTTGTACAAGGTACTCGTAGAATCCCTATTCAATATGCTAAACGTCAAGTACAACAAGGTACTTCGTCATCTTTTTTTGGAAACAGACAACAGGCTTCAGTTTCTACAGGTGCTTCTCGTCAGTACCTTCCTGTGAAGCTTAATGCTTCTGGTGTTATGCCGATTATCTTTGCACAAGCTATTATGTTTTTACCTGCCACTGTTGCACAGTTCATACCTGGAGTTGGACAAAACAACCCTATTGTAATGGCGCTTGGCGATATCACTGGGTTCTGGTATAACTTTTTAAATCTTTTATTAATTGTAGCATTTACATTTTTCTATACTGCATTGATTGTGAATCCTGTTCAAATGTCGGATGAGCTGAAAAGAAGCAATGGTTTTATACCTGGCGTAACCCCTGGTGCTAAGACTGCTGAGTTTATAGATGCCGTAGTATCTCGAATTACTTTTCCAGGCGCATTGTTTTTAGGTATTATTGCTGTTCTTCCTGCGTTTATTATGCTCTTTGGTGTTGACCAATCTTTTGCATTATTTTTCGGAGGTTCATCTCTTATTATTATGGTTGGAGTGGTTTTAGACACACTCCAAGCTGTAGAAACTCACTTACTCAATAGACATTATGATGGGTTGACCTCTACAGGCGCTCGAGTGAGAGGAAGAGGAGCAGAACAAAGTTTTTAGTTCATTACCACAACCAATATTAAAAATGTCACTAGCGATAGTGGCATTTTTAGTTATATCACTTCGATGGAGTCTTCGACTGAGAAGTCTGAATTGTCTCACTCTCAGCCTAAACCCCATTAGTTCGAAAAGACGAAAAAGAGGGAGTCTTTGAACGAAAAATATAAAAGTTAGGACTAAGGTTTAAAATAAGAGTAGTAAAGTGCAAATTTCCGCTAAATGATAAAAAACTTATAGAGTAATATACTTAATGCTTATAACTAGCAGGAGATTTCTCCATCTCCCGTTGGGCTAAGTAGAAATGACGGAGTGGGAGAAAACGAGCAATAGAAAAACTTAATGGATGACTACTTTTCCTGTTTTTACACTGAAAGAAGATGTTTGTATAGTGTAAAAATATATACCAGCTTTCAGTTGATGAGTGCTAACTTCGTTATATTCAGATAAGTTTAGTTCTAACAGTTTTTGACTAAGATTATTAAACAATGAAAGTTTCCCTTTATCAATGGTTTCGATAACTAAATTGTTTCCCACTGAAATTGGATTTGGATAAATGGAAATTTCTGAAGAAGTTTTAACATCATTTATGCTAGTTGGGAAAAATCCATTTAGGTCTAATGACGTCTTTTGGGCATTCACTACACTATTTTGACTAGAGAGAATGGCAAAACTAGAGAGTATATTATGATTCCAATTAGATTCTAATCGGTATGTGACTGCTACTTCTATGCTATCACCTATACTTGATGGTAGGGTTATACTTACTCCATTAGAATCGGTATGAGCTTTTCGCATTACATTGAGGTGGGTATTTATACCGTTAGGTGCGTTGTATTGTATTTCATTTTCAGCGGTAGCTAAATAAAGATTTGCGGTACTTAATGGATCATTTGCGCGTTTGAAAATAGTAGCAGTAATACGAGCAGAGTCTAGTGCAGTTTTTAAATGAGACAATTTTATTTCGAAATTAGATGTTTGCCCTAATGCTGCTACTAAATTTGCGGTATCGAGGTTATTGTTTACTTCTGTGCCTTGTACGAAAACCCGTGGAGTAGAGCCATATACGCCATAATACCTTGTTCTGCCATCATATTCTCGTCTGTTTTGTTGGCTGAAAAAGCAATTGGAATATGGTGAGCTTGGGTAAAATGAAATTTGTAAAACTTCAGGATATTTTGATTAACTATTAAAAATCTGGGGTTCACGAAATCCGCAAGTACTGCATCGAGTATTAGTGAAGATTTCTACAATTACGTTTTTTTGTACTTGAGCCGACACACAAAGTGAAAAGGCTAGGAATAGAAAAGTGAATAAATTTTTCATATTGGCTAGTCTGTTTTAAACGAAAATACCAAATCTTTTTGGTTCGGGATATTTTTTATTTAGCTGCCTGCAGTAGCTATTGTGAAAATGGAAACTTTACAATCAGCTTTTTTTAGAGCGTGAACACAAGCTTCTAGGGTAGCGCCAGTTGTCACTACATCATCTATTAGTAGTATGTGCTTGTCTTTAAAAATGGATTCGTCTTTTAACGTGAAGATGTCTTCTACATTGTCCCATCTTTCAAATTTCCCTTTTTTAGTTTGAGAAATATTGCTGACAGAGCGTATTAAGTTATCTGCTATTATAGGTATTGCTGTTGCTTCGTA
>JBIKJU010000289.1:0-2812 GCA_044360745.1 Chitinophagales bacterium | reverse complement strand
AGGAGATATCTGTTCTAATCTTACGATAGCAATATCTTTTATGTTTTCAGTTCGCTGTTTGTTGAGTAAATCAAAATATAAACGTCCACTCACCAATAATACTTTTCTAGCATCCTTAGCTTTTACGTTTTCATCATCTAAAATTTCTCTAAATCCACCACTTGTCAATTGTTTGATATCTGAAATGCAATCAGGATGTCGAAGTCCTGACTTAGGTGTCATCACTACCAGTGGCTTTCTAAATTCCCATGCCATTTGTCTTCTTAAGCAGTGGAAATAATTTGCAGGGTCTGTGATATTAACGACTACCATATTGTTTTGCGCACACAATTGTAGGAATCTTTCTAGTCTTGCTGAAGAGTGCTCCGGGCCTTGACCTTCGTATCCATGAGGAAGGAGCATTACTAATCCAGTAGGGCGTTGCCATTTAGATTCACCAGAAGCTATAAACTGATCAATTATGATTTGTGCCCCATTAGCAAAATCGCCAAACTGAGCTTCCCAAAGAACAAGGGCATCAGGAGAAACTATACTATAACCGTACTCAAAACCTAGTACGCCATATTCGCTGAGGTGCGAGTTATAAATAAAAAAGGTTCCTTGCTTGTCGCTTAATTTTGATAATCTACTGTATTCTACATCATTAGTTTCGTCAGAAAGTACCGCATGACGGTGAGTAAATGTGCCTCGTTTTACATCCTCTCCACTCAATCGCACATTTTTTCCTTCAAGCAAAATACTTCCATAGGCCATCAACTCAGCTGTTGCCCAATCAATCTTACCAGTATCAACTATTTTTTGCTCTATATCTTTTAACTGTTTTACAATTTTTTTGAGCGGATTAAAATTTTCGGGTATTGCAAACAATCCTTTAGCCAAGGTATCTACCGTTTTTTGTGACACTGCTGTAACAGGAGATTGTTCAAAATCTGCATCTGTAGCTCTTTTCAATTTACTCCAAGACTCTTCATTTTTCTGTGGAGTATAAGGAAGTGGCTTTTCTTTCACAGCATTAAGACGTGATTGCAAATCAGCCCAAAACTCTTCCTCCATTTTATCAGCTTCTGCTTTAGTTAAGGAATTTTCAGCAACCAATTTTTCAATATAAATATCCCGAGTGTTTTTTTGTTTGTCTATAAGCTTATACATACCCGGCTGAGTGTACTTTGGATCATCACTTTCGTTATGTCCCCATTTACGATAACAAACCATGTCAATAAAAATATCCTTATTAAATTTTTCGCGATACTCGGCAGCTATTTGAGACGCATAAACTACTGCTTCTATATCATCACCATTGACATGTATGACTGGAGCTTCAATAGTAGAGGCTATAGATGTACAATAGTCTGAAGATCGAGCATCGTCAAAATTGGTGGTAAATCCGATTTGGTTATTAATCACAAAGTGAATAGTTCCACCAACGTAATAGCCTTTAAGCTTAGCCATTTGTAGGACTTCATATACTATTCCTTGACCTGCAACCGCAGCATCGCCATGTATCAATATTGGCACTATTTTATCATAATCAGAGGCATAAATAGCATCAGCTTTTGCTCTTGCAAAACCTCCTACTACAGGATTTACGGCCTCGAGATGGGAAGGGTTTGGTGCTAGTTTAAGATAAACCCTTTTGTTTTCGGGAGTATTGTAAAGCGAGCTATACCCCATGTGATATTTTACATCACCATCGCCCATAGTAGTATCTCCTAATACGTTTCCTTCAAACTCATTGAAAATCTCTTCATATGTTTTCTGCATAATATTTGCCAAAACATTAAGTCTGCCTCTGTGCGCCATACCAATCAGCACCTCTTCAGCCCCGAACACTGCAGATTTTCGAATGATAGCATCTAAGGCTGGGATAGTAGTTTCACCACCTTCAAGAGAGAAACGCTTTTCTCCAATGTATTTTGTACCCAAAAACTTCTCTAGCATTACAGCTTTATTCAATTTTTGAAGAATGAGTTTTTTCTCTTCAATACTAAAAATTGATTTTCTATCTGTACTTTCTATTTTTTGTTTAAAAAAAGTTGCCTCTTCATGATTACGAATATAACCCACCTCAAAACCAATAGTTCCACAATAATCTTGAGTAAGTTTATTGAGGATTTCTTGTAAAGTGGCGTTTTGGAGTCCCAGTTCAGAACTGATGATGAATTTCTTATTCAAATCCTTATCAGATAAACCAAACTGTTCCGTTTCCAAATTTGCTTTTCTGTCTTTTCGCTTTCTTAGAGGATTTGTAGTAGCGATAAGGTGACCTCGATTGCGGTAGGAATTTATAAGATGAAAAACCTTAAACTCATCAGCAGATACTGAGCTAGACTTTCCATTGTAGTTTAGAGTAGCAAAATCAAAACCCTCAAAAAACTTCTTAAAATCAGGGTCAACTGATATAGGGTTTGTCTTAAAATCCTGATATAAACCTTCTAGGTATTCAGGAGTAGCATTGCTGAGGTATGAATATTTATCCATTTATAAATTAAAATGACCGCCAAAATAGTGATATAAATTTTATTTGCGCAAAATATGAGCCTATTTTTTCAAAGTTTAAGGAAAGAGTTGGATTAGAGGGTGGAATAAACCAAATACTAAAAGTGATGCGCTTCTGGCCTCTTACCGAATTTAAACACTTTTTAGAGCTTACAATTCCAAAATCAGGGGAAATACTAAAGCCCTTTAAAGACAAAAGTCTTCGCTTTTAAAAGCATTTATGTCACAGAGTTATAGAAACAATGAATCAAAATAAGACATAATTTATATCACTACTTCTCTGATTTCTTCAAAAACGTATCAAATTTAAGGGGGT
>JBIKJU010000288.1:0-2822 GCA_044360745.1 Chitinophagales bacterium | reverse complement strand
CGAGGTGATTTTAAATCCTACACTCTAGCTATGATGGGAATGCTGTTATTGGCTCCTACTATCCAATATTTTATCGAGTTTTACCTTTTTACTGTTCCCGAAGAGATTCAGATTTTTACATATAATATTCGATACGTGTTATGGATTGGAATCACTATTCTAATTTTCCTTTCCTTATCTACACTTCTAAAATTGGCCATGTCACGTTCTTTTTTTGAACGAGAGCTATTAGAGTTGAGAGCAAGAAAATATGAAGCTGAGTTGAAGTTTTTGAGAGAGCAAATAAATCCTCACTTTTTATTCAATTCTATCAATAATATTTACTCTTTAGCACTTGAAAATTCGCCTAAAACTCCAGAAATGATTTTGAAACTATCGGAGTTGCTTAGATATATGTTGTACGAATGCAATCAGCCTAAGGTTAGACTAGAAGAGGAGATTAAGTGTGTTAATTCCTTAGTAGAGTTGTTTCAGTTAAAATTTTCAGAACCAGTAAATATCACTTTTCAGATAAGTGGAAACCCTCGAGATATCATGATAGTACCTAATCTTTTTACGCCAATGATAGAAAATGCTTTTAAGCATGGCAATTTAACAAGCAATAAAAAGTCTTTTATTGAAATTATTTGTAATATTAGACTTGGATATATTTATTTTTCAGTAAAAAATTCTAAATCGCCTATTGAGGAGAAACAACAACAGCCAGGAGGTATAGGAATTGCTAACTTGAAACGAAGATTTGAAATTAATTATAGCCCAAGGGGATTGTTTAAAGTAAAAACTACACAAGATTATTATCAAGCAGCCATGAAAATACCACTTTAAAACTTAAAAACATGATCAATGTGTTAATCGTAGATGATGAATTTCCATCTCAAAAAATAATGGAAAATTTCACTTTAAAACTTGCGGAGCTAATTCTAGTTGCAAAATGCAGTTCGGCTTTTGAAGCACTAGAGGTACTCAATAAGGGAGGTATAGATTTGCTGTTTTTAGATATTCAAATGCCAGGCATGACAGGAATAGAATTGCTAGAAAAGTTAGAAAAAAGACCTGTGACAATTATCACTACAGCAAATCATGAAAAAGCACTAAGAGCATTTGAATTAGATGTAGTAGACTATCTTACAAAGCCTTTTTCATTCGACCGATTTCAAAATGCTGTTGAGAGGGCAAAGGCACAATTATCTTATAAGTCTGAAATGACTAAAGATGTAGAAAAGCCAAATTATATAACTGTAAAATCTGATTATAAAGTAGTAAAGATAATGCTTGATGAAATTAGGTATATTGAAGGTTTGGGAGAATATGTAAAAATTATTTTAGAGAAAAATTTTGTAGTTACGTTGGAGGCTTTGAAAAATCTTCAAATGACTTTACCTGAAAACCAATTTGTCAGAATACACAAGTCATATATAGTTAATTCTAAATTTGTAAGAACTATCACAAGCACAGCAGTATCACTTCACTCTGGAAATGAACTACCAGTGGGAAAAGTATATAAAGATGAGGTGAAAGCAAAGTTTAAGTCGAGATTATAATTTTAATTTCACATATATAGACTAAGTTAATTCTTTTTTTTCTGTTTTTTTTTCATCTAAACATTTGAGAGGTGCCGATGTTACTATCTCAAATATTTTAAATGAAAAAGATTGAAATTGCGATTGACGAAATAGGTGAAAACCATGTAATGACTTCAATTGATACTCCACTTCGTGAAGATGCTTTCCTATTAGATGATGAACTCAAAAAAGAACTTATAGAAGATAAGTTTCGTGAAATCATGCACATATTAGGCTTAGATCTAAGTGATGATAGTTTGAAAGGCACACCTGCACGAGTTGCTAAAATGTATATTGAAGAAATATTTAGTGGGCTCAATCCAAAAAATAAACCTAAAATAGCTTTATTTGATAATAAGTATAAGTATAACGAGATGCTTATAGAAAAGGATATTACGTTTTATTCAAACTGCGAGCACCATTTTGTTCCTATTGTTGGAAAGGTACATATAGCATACTTTTCAAATGGTAAAGTTGTCGGCTTATCTAAACTGAACAGGATTGTTGATTATTATGCAAAAAGACCACAAGTACAGGAAAGAATGACTATACAAATAGCAAATGAACTATGTGAATCATTGGGAGTAGAAGATGTGGCTGTTGTAATTGATGCAGTCCATTTGTGTGTTTCTTCAAGAGGAGTTAAGGATGTCAACTCATCTACTATCACTTCTAGTTATAAAGGTAAATTTCAAAATGAATCAACACGTTCTGAGTTTTTAAAACTTATTTCTTAGTTTTAGAGATAAATCAAATTTTTTTGGTTGTGTTATTTTTTTAGTTTTGCCATCTCTAAGCCCAGATGGCGAAATTGGTAGACGCACTACCTTGAGGTGGTAGCGCCAGCAATGGTGTGCAAGTTCGAATCTTGTTCTGGGCACGAAAAAGGAGTCAAATGACTCCTTTTTTTGTTTGAAAAACTTAGCTATAATATTTTGAACATTACAATTAAACCCTATCTTTGAAAAAACTTAAATCAAAATGGAAGAAAATAAAAAAAGTAATAAGAAACTATATTTAGCTATAATCGCTATATTATTTTTAATAAATGGAGTAGCTTTATACTTATTGTTTAATGAGAATAAAGAAAAGCAAGCTAAAATTGAGGAAGTAACAAGGCTAGATTCAGATTATAAATCATTGAATACAGAATTTGAATCAGCCAAGGCTGAGTTAGAGACAATGAAAGGTAAAAATGCTGAACTTGATGCAATAATAGTCGAAAGACAAGCTACAATAGAAAGGTTTCAATCGGAGTTA
>JBIKJU010000287.1:0-2826 GCA_044360745.1 Chitinophagales bacterium | reverse complement strand
TCAGTAAAATTCCTTCTATTTCCAATTCAGGGTTTAGACGCGTTTGTACGATTTTTATTGTGTTGAGGAGCTTTCCTAATCCTTCTAATGCAAAATATTCACATTGAACTGGGATGAGCACAGAGTAAGAAGCGGTGAGTGCATTCACTGTTGTTAATCCTAATGATGGAGAGCAATCTATCAATATAAAATCGTACTCATCTCTTATTTCCTCAATCACATTTTTCATGATTTGCTCTCTATTCGGTTGGTTGATGAGCTCTATCTCTGCACCAACCAAATCAAGATGCGATGGTAGTAAATATAGATTTGGAGTATCAGTTTGCAAAATGATGTCTTTTGCTTTCGCTTCACCTATAAGACATTCATATAAACTCACTTTTATGTTTCTGACATCAAAACCCACACCTGAGGTAGCGTTGGCTTGTGGGTCAGCATCTATAAGCAAGGTTTTATATTCTAAAACACCTAAACTAGCAGCTAAATTTATAGCTGTTGTTGTTTTGCCAACACCACCTTTTTGGTTGGCTAATGTGATTACTTTTCCCATTTTTTATAATTCTACTTTTTGTCCGATAGCCGGCAAACTTAACTTAATTTCTTTTTCACTAAAGTATGATA
The DNA here is from genome assembly GCA_044360745.1 of Chitinophagales bacterium. Lineage (GTDB taxonomy): Bacteria > Bacteroidota > Bacteroidia > Chitinophagales > LD1 > CALAYL01. The sequence continues at coordinate 2,205 of JBIKJU010000287.1, read as the reverse complement.
TCGCATTTGCTTGGTTGATCATGATATATCCAAAAGTGTCATAATGAACACCAATTATATGCTTTGCTTCACAAAATTCAGCCGCAATTCGAGCATCTTTATAGCCCATAGTGAAGTTATCACCTATCGGTAATATAGCTGCCAATAAGTTTGAGGTGAATCTTGGAATCAATTGCATATCTAGTGTGAGCGCTGTATCACCAGCATAATAAACAGATTTTCCATCCTTATCAGTGATTAAAAACCCCATCGGATTGCCCCCATAAGAGCCATCTGGAAAAGAGGACGAGTGAACAGCTGATAAGCATTTTACAGTACCAAACGTAAACTCAAAGGCCCCTCCAGTATTCATGGGATGAGTGTTTTCAATCCCATTTTTTTGCGCCCAAACCACTATTTCCCAGCTACTTATGATTTTTGCGCCAGTACGCTTAGCTATAGCCAGAGCATCAGCTATATGATCTTCGTGAGCATGAGAAAGCAAAATATAATCAGCTTTTATGGCATTAATATCAATACTTTTGGCTAGTTCGTTTGGTGAAATAAAAGGATCAAACAATAGGTGAATACCATTTATTTCAAGGCAGAAAGACGCATGACCATAATACGTGAGAACCATAATTGGAGTCGATTTTATTTACCCACAAATTTAGCCAATTGCTTTAGATTTCGATTCTCATTTCTCAACTTCTAAACAGCGATAATGTGCATGTGTATGTGGATAGTGTGTTGACAACCGCATTATTTTTGTGCAAAATAGGCTTTTGGTTGTGGATAGCAAGTGAAGCTGGCAGTTTTTTTAAAAGAAATGTGTTATGATTGAAAATTAATTTTTTAAAAACCTTTACAAAACAAAAAAGCCCCCTTATAGTAAGGAGGCTTTCAAGGTCAATTTTTAAAAATTATAAGCTCAAAGTATCCAATACGCTATTCATACTTCTCACAGCATCGGCACTTTTATCAAACAAACTTTGCTCTTCAGCATTCAATTTATAGTCTATAATTTTTTCCCAACCATTTTTGCCTATCACCACTGGTACTCCTAGGCAGATGTCTTTTTGTCCATACTCTCCATCTAAAGCTACACAGCATGGGAATACTTTTTTCTCATCTCTGACTATACTTTCTACTAATTCTGCTCCTGCAGCTCCTGGTGCATACCATGCCGATGTACCTAAAAGTTTAGTTAATGTAGCACCGCCCACCATCGTATCTGATGATACTTGGCTTAGCTGTTCTGCACTCAAGAAGTTGCTCACAGGTAAACTATTGAGTGAAGCTAATCGAGTAAGCGGAATCATAGTTGTATCTCCATGTCCACCTACTACTAATGCTTGTAGATCATTAGGAGAGCAATTCAAGGTTTGGCTAAGATTATACTTAAACCTTGCGCTATCAAGTATGCCACCCATGCCTATTACTCTGTTTTTAGGCAATCCACTCGATTTTAGTGCCAAATATGTCATGGTATCCATAGGATTAGAGATAATAACGAAAATAGCATTTGGAGAATATTTTAGGATATTGTCAGTTACTCCTTTTACTATAGACGCATTTGTACCGATGAGTTCCTCCCTTGTCATACCAGGTTTTCTTGGTATTCCTGATGTGATAACTACTACATCAGAATTGGCAGTTTTAGAGTAGTCGTTGGTAGAGCCTACAATTTTAGTATCAAATCCTGAAAGAGTCGCTGTTTGCATCATATCCATCGCCTTGCCTTCCGCAAAACCTTCTTTAATGTCTAAAAGTACTAATTCCTCTGCGAGTTCCCTTCTGGCGATATTGTCTGCGCAAGTAGCTCCTACTGCTCCTGCACCTACTACTGTTATTTTCATAATTTGTTTTTGTGATTTGAGTTAAAAAAGTTATTTTTGAGTAGCAAACGTAAGTAATTCAAAAAAATATCAAAACTCTTTATTGTTTTTTTACGTTTACATTACCATAACATAAACTAAAAAATGAAAAAATTAACGCTACTTTCTCTATCTCTTGCTATTTCTTTAATGACTTTTGCTCAAAATCAGCCTCATTGGTGCGGTATGGAGCATGATTCAGTATATGAGGGTTTTTATCAAAATTTGCCAAGCAATGCATTTGAGCCATCTTCTTCTAGGGCGGCCACTACTTATGTGCCGGTTTACTACCATCTTATAGGCCCAAGCACTAGAGCGGGTATCGTTCGATTATCGGATGTGTTGCAGT
>JBIKJU010000286.1:0-2830 GCA_044360745.1 Chitinophagales bacterium | reverse complement strand
TAAAATTTATTTGATATTTAGCTCCACTCTTCTATTTCGCTGACGACCATCAGCTGTATTGTTATTGGCTATAGGTCGATCTTGACCGTATCCAGATGCTTGCAAACGTTTAGATTTTACTCCCTTACCAACTAAATAATTGTAAACAGCACTTGCTCTTCTTATAGATAAATCTAGATTTTTAGATGCATTACCAGTATTATCAGTATGGCCGTCTATTGCTACTTCTAAATCCTCGTAAGATCCTAAAATATTGGCTACTTCATCTAATATGACATAAGAAGTTTTTCTTATCACATCACTTCCAGTTTCAAACTCTATTTTTTTAGCTGCAAAAGTCAATCGCTCTTGTACCTGTTTCTTTTCTTCGGCTGATACTTTTGGACAACCAAAATTTTCGATTGCACCTTTTACATCTGGGCATTTATCATCAGCATCTGCTACTCCATCTCCATCTTTATCTGGACAGCCTTTTAGAGCTACTAACCCAACTACAGTAGGACATTTATCATCTTTATCAGCTACTCCATCTCCATCAGTATCAGGACAGCCCTTATACTGAGCTAAGCCTTTTACTTTAGGACAGTCATCATCTTTATCTAAAATTCCATCGCCATCAGTATCAGGGCATCCGGCTGTCTCTTTAGGTCCTGCTATGGTGGGACACTTATCTTCTTTATCCGTAATACCATCGCCATCAGTGTCTGGGCAACCTGCAAAAGCGGCTGACCCTGGTACTGTAGGGCATAAATCTAAAGCGTCTACTATACCATCGCCATCTGTATCAGGGCAACCATTAAATTCTTTCAAACCAGGTACATCTGGGCACTTATCATCCATATCAGCTATCCCATCTTTATCTTTATCAGCACCTTTGCCAAATCTAGTAACAAAGCCAAATGTATGATGCATGTATCCCCTAAATGCCTGTGGATCTGCTGCATCAAACTTAGTAGGAATAAAATTATAAGAAGCTTGAATAAATAATCCAAAATTACGAAGTATCCAAATATTTGTACCTGCACCTAAATCAACATCCCCTCTAAATTTACCAAATGCATGGTTAAATCCTCCGCCCAAAACTATATATGGATCAAAGAAAAATTTATCCTTAAAAATATACCCGTTAGCAAATGAATATTTGATATTGATATCCCAGTCTACAAATGAATTTCCTTTGTTATCTTCTTGTGGTCTTCTCTCAGCATAACCTACAGAAAGAGTTGTTTGAGCAGAAATACCATATTTAATATGACGAGCTACTTTAAAATGTGCACTTGGAAACACATTCCAATTTTTGGCTCTAAAATATTCTTTATGAAACTTATCGTCTCCGATAGTAAACTGAGGACCACTAAAACCGTAGGCAACTTGCCAAGGGAAAGAACGATTCTGAGCAAAAGTTGATTTTACTGTCAAAAAAACAACTAATAAAAGGAATAAATTTTTTTTCATAAATAATCTAGATTTTGGGTTGATTTTAGTTAAGTTATTGTAAAAATAATTTTTTATTTGAAAATCAAAGAATTGCTTTCACCCCAGGTAAAGTTTTCCCTTCAAAAAACTCTAACAAAGCACCACCTCCAGTAGACACAAAGCTCACACTATCTTGAAGTCCAAACTGATTGACGGCTGCAACTGAGTCACCTCCGCCCACTAAGGAAAATGTACCATTTTTAGTAGATTCAGCTACGGCATTAGCGACAGACACTGTTCCTTGCTGATAACTAGTCATTTCAAATACACCCATTGGTCCATTCCACAAAATCGTTTTTGAGTTGCTTAAAACATCCTTATATAATTCAATCGTCTTAACTCCTATGTCTAATCCCATTCTATCACCAATCTCTTCATCTATTAGAATCGTAGAAAAAACAGCGTCATTGCTAAAAGAATCAGCTACTATATGGTCTATAGGTAAATAAAAATTGACCTTCTTTTGCTTTGCTTTTTCCATTACATCTTTAGCTACTTCTAACTTATCATCTTCGCAAAGTGACTTTCCGATATTATGACCGAGTGCTTTCAAAAACGTATAACTCATTCCTCCTCCTATCAAGATATTATTGGCTTTTTCTAACAAATTTTCAATAATCAGAATTTTGTCAGAAACTTTCGCTCCTCCAATGATAGCCGTAAATGGCGATTCAAAATGATTGTATACTCGCTCCGCATTCGCTACTTCAGCAGCCATCAACAAACCAAAAACTTTATTTTCAGGAGAAAAATAATCAGCCACTACTGCTGTAGAAGCATGAGCTCTGTGGGCGGTACCAAATGCATCGTTGACATAAATATCTCCATGATAAGATAACTTTTGAGCAAAAGACGCATCACCTTTTTCTTCTTCTTTGTAAAATCTCAGATTTTCTAGTAAAATGACTTCGCCAGCTTTTAATGAAGATGACATCCTAAAAGCTTCATCACTTACACAATCAGCAGCAAACTTTACCTCTTTACCAAGCAACGAGGATAATGATGCTAGAATGTTTTTGAGACTATGCTTAGCTATATTGACTGTTCCGTCATCGTTGAGTTTTTTTAAAGGGCGACCCAGATGACTCATCAAAACTAAAGAACCACCATCATTCAATATTTTCTTTAATGTAGGAATAGTTGCTTTAATTCTTGTGTCATCGGTTACGTTAAAAGTTTTGTCTAGCGGAACGTTGAAATCCACTCTTACTAAAGCCCTCTTTGCATTAAATGAAATGTCATTAACTGTTTTCATGAATTGATGTTTTAGAACGCAATACTAACAATAAGATAGCTATTGGAATACTATGTGAGAAAAATGTAGAGAAAATTAATTCAATTATATCTTTTTTGC
>JBIKJU010000059.1:0-10070 GCA_044360745.1 Chitinophagales bacterium | reverse complement strand
GTTTGCGGGATTACTATTTGTAAAATGTAAAAACGCACAAGCAGACACTCATCGAAAAACACTACTGCTTACCTTGATAGTGCTATCGTTTAGCGGCCTTTTTTACCTAGAAACCGATAGAGTTTGGTTTTGTTTTTTGCCTATTTTAGCATGGATTTCTGCGCTATTTTTAGCGGAGTTATCTACGTTTTTTAGAACAATCTTGTTGTTTCTCGCTGCACTTTTTCTTGTTTTTATTGAAATCAGAATACAACTATATGTATGAAATTTGAAAATTTTGTTGAAAACCACTCCGTTTAAAGTGTTGAAAATCAACAGTATATTAAAAATGACAAAATATTTAGTGAAAAATACTAACAATTTTAGCAAAAAGAGTTTAGGTTTGTACCGCGAATCGAAATATATTTGAAAAACTAAAATCAAAAACCATGGCTACAGCAGCAGACGACAAAGACAAAAAAGAAAAATTAAAAGCCCTCCAGCTTACCATAGATAAGCTTGATAAGTCATACGGTAAAGGTACTATTATGAAGTTGGGCGATTCTAAAATTTTGGCAGCAGAAACTATTTCTACAGGCTCCCTAGGTTTAGATATAGCTCTTGGTATAGGAGGTTTGCCAAAAGGTAGAATTATAGAAATTTATGGTCCGGAGTCCTCGGGAAAAACCACATTGGCTATCCAAACCATTGCAAGCTCTCAACGAAACGGAGGTATAGCAGCTTTTATAGACGCAGAACATGCATTCGACAAAGCTTATGCAGAACGATTAGGAGTAGATGTCAATAATTTATTAATCTCTCAGCCAGATGATGGAGAGCAAGCTCTTGATATAGCCGAACACCTTATCAGATCGGGCGCTATAGATATATTGGTGATTGACTCTGTTGCTGCTTTAGTACCGCGAGGTGAAATAGAAGGAGATATGGGTGATTCTAAAATGGGTCTACAAGCTAGATTGATGTCGCAAGCTATGCGAAAACTAACGGGAAGTATTAGCAAATCCGGCTGTTGTTGTATATTTATCAACCAGCTTAGAGATAAAATAGGCATAGTGTTTGGCAATCCAGAAACTACTACTGGTGGCAATGCATTGAAATTTTATGCATCTGTGCGAATAGATATTAGACGTATAGGTCAGATAAAAGAAAAAGAAGAAATCATCGGCAATCGCACAAAAGTGAAAGTGGTGAAAAACAAAATGGCTCCACCATTTAAGACTACAGAGTTTGACATTATGTATGGAGAAGGAGTATCAAAAGCAGGAGAAATCGTAGATTTAGGTACGGAGTTAGAAATTATCCAAAAATCGGGTTCTTGGTATAGCTACGATACTACAAAACTAGGGCAAGGAAGAGAAAGTGTGAAGCAACTTTTGATAGACAATCCCGAACTCGCATTAGAGCTTGAAAATAAAATAAAAGCGAAGTTTATGGCAGGAGTAGAAGTAGTAAAAGCGGAGCCAGGGGGAGAGGAATAGTTTTTAATGAGCCTCTAACCAGTTCTTCCCTACACCCATTTCTACCTCTATAGGTACAGATAGTTGCATGGCATTTACCATAGATCCATAAATGATAGGCTTCACGATTTCCAGCTCTTCTTGTGGCACATCAAACACAAGTTCATCATGTACTTGTAGGGTCATTTTGGTGTTGAGTTGTTTAGCTTTAAATTCTTTATGGATACGAATCATCGCTAACTTTATCATATCAGCAGCAGTGCCTTGCACTGGTGCATTGATGGCTTCTCGTTCAGCAAATCCTCTCACCGTGAAATTTTGCGAGTTGATGTCTTTGAGATATCGTCTTCTGCCTATCATAGTTTTCACAAATCCGTTTTCACGCGCAAAAACCAAGGTGCTATCCATGTAGTTTTTGATGCCCGGATATTGTTTGAAATAATTATCGATGAGTTCAGCAGCTTCTTTTCTTCCTATACCCAATCGCTGCGAAAGTCCAAAAGCAGAAATGGAGTAAATAATCCCGAAGTTGACCATCTTGGCTTTGGAGCGCATTTCTTTAGTGACCTCTTCGGTGGGTACACCAAATACTCTAGCAGCAGTAGCACGGTGAATATCCAACCCTGCCTCAAAATCTTTAATCATTGCTTCCTCTTTGCTAAGCTCCGCTACTATGCGTAATTCTATTTGTGAATAGTCGGCAGAAAGCAGCACGTGGTTATCGTCTCTAGCCACAAAAGCTTTTCGAATTTGTTGACCTCGCTCAGTTCTGATAGGGATGTTTTGTAAATTTGGATTGATAGAACTGAGTCTGCCAGTAGAGGCTATAGTTTGATTAAAAGTAGTGTGGAGCCGATTGGTTTTAGGGTGCACTAGCTCGGGCAATGCATCAATGTAAGTAGACTTTAACTTTGCCAATTCTCTATAATCTAAGATCTTATTGGCGATCGGAAATTCAGAGGCAAGTTTTTGTAGCACCTCTTCGTTGGTGGAGGCCTGTCCTGTAGCGGTTTTTTTCTGAGCAGGTAGCTTGAGGTGTTTAAACAAAACTTCTCCCATTTGCTTAGGCGAATCGAGGTTAAATTTTATACCAGCTTCATCAAAAATGGCTAGTTGTACTACCTCTATTTCTTCTTGCAACTTTAAGGAATAGTCCTTTAAAAAATCACAGTCTAATCGCACCCCCGCTTCTTCCATTGATCCCAAAACGGGTATCAAAGGATGTTCTACTTCGTTTAAAACACTTACCACATCTCGCTCTTGAATGAGCTTCGCCATCACTTCTTTAAGTTGAAAAGTGATGTCTGCATCTTCTGCAGCATATTCGGCTACTTTTCCGACCTCTACATCTCGCATAGAAAGTTGGTCTTTTCCCTTTTTTCCAATCAACTCTTTTATAGAAACGGGCGTATACCCAAGATAGGTTTCACTCAAATAATCCATACCGTGTTTCATGTCTGGCTCATAGAGATAGTGAGCAAGCATGGTGTCAAAAAAAGGCTCTGCCACTTCTATTCCATATTGCTTCATTACATGCCAATCAAACTTTATGTTTTGACCAATTTTTACGATTTCGGTAGAAGTGAAAAAAGGAATAAAGTGTTTTAAAATCGCCAAGCATTGTTCTCTATTCTCTGGCAATGCGATATAAAAAGCCTCACTCGAGTTAAATGAAAACGAAATCCCAACAAGCGAAAGGCTAAAGTAGTCGAGCGAGGAGGTTTCTGTATCGAAACACACTTCTTTTTTTGAAAGAAGAGACGCTGCAAAGGTTTTTATTTCATCTTCATGTTGTAAAAGCTGATATTGATGGCAAGTGTTGGAGATGTTTTTGCCAGAATTTTTTACCGCTGTTTGTTCTGAAGCATCGCTAGTTGATCTTGTTTTTTCTATCACTGCCTGCCCAAACAAGTCAAGATTAGAAGAGGGCGATATAGCAGCAGCAGGAGCATTAACAGAAAAATCTGTTCCAAGCACTTTGCGACCGATAGTTCTAAACTCAAGCTCTGTAAAAATTTCTGCAAGACGTTCTTTGTTTGGCTGGTCTATATGCAGCTGTTCATCAGTCACATCAATCGGCACATCGAGCACTATAGTTGCTAGTTTTTTAGAGATTAACCCTTGCTCTGCATTTGCGGCTATACTTTCGCCTACCTTGCCTTTTATCTCGTGAGCATTGGCTATTACATTTTCCATACTACCGTATTGGGCGATGAGTTTTTTTGCGGTTTTTTCACCCACACTCGGTATGCCAGGGATGTTATCCACGGCATCGCCCCACATTCCAAGTATGTCTATCACCTGCTCTGGTCGCTCAATTTCCCATTTTTCCAACACTTCTTTTACGCCCATAATTTCTATATCACCACCAGCACGAGCGGGTTTATAAATAAAAATATTTTCCTCTACCAGCTGCGCAAAATCTTTGTCGGGTGTCACCATGTACACTACATGTCCTTCTTTTGCTTTTTTCTTAGCGATAGTGCCGATGATATCATCGGCTTCAAAACCATCAAACTCTAAAATAGGGATGTGAAAACCCCTGATGATCTCTTTTATCCATGGTACAGCAGATACAATGTCTTCGGGAGTTTCTTGTCGATTGGCTTTATAAAAACTATGTTCAGCAGCCCTCTCTGTTTGAGCAGCAGCGTCAAATACTACAGCCAAATGGCTAGGTTTTTCTTTTAGCATAAGTTCTACAAGTGTAGACGTAAATCCGCTGATAGCCGATACATTCATCCCTTTGGAGTTGATGAGTGGATTTCGGGCAAAGGCAAAATGAGCACGAAAAATAAGCGCATAAGCATCTAATAAAAAGAGTTTTGGTGGGTGCATAGTAGTATTGTAAAAACGAGCTACAAAATAGAACTATTTTTTTGAAAGCTAAGGGTATTCGCCAATTTACTAAGTTTTTATAGAAAAAACATATTTAATAATCCCGTTTTAGTCTCGTGAAAAAATGAGTGTCTAATAAGGCAACCTCATTCAGTAGGTTCTAAAAAAGCTCTTTTAAAAATCCTGTTGTATTATTTCCTTCAAAATTCACTACTTTCACCTTTTGAAACGTATGCTTGAAAACAGACAATTATTTTTTAGACATTTAGCTCAAACAAGCGAGTCGCCAATGGCTATTGCTCTAGATAGGGCCGAAGGAATTTATTTGTATGATTCTGACAACGTAGCCTATGTAGACCTCATAGCGGGTTTTGCAGTGAGCAATATCGGACATTCTCATCCCCAAGTTATAACTGCCATAAAAGACCAAATAGATCGCTACATGCACCTTATGGTATATGGCGAAATCATCCAACAACCTCAAGTGCAGTATGCACAAAAGCTGACATCTTTATTGCCCGAAAATCTCAACACGGTTTACTTCACGAGCTCAGGAACCGAAGCTACCGAAGGGGCTATGAAGCTCGCCAAACGGCACACCAATCGCTCTAAAATCATCTATTTTAAAAATAGCTATCACGGCTCTACTCAAGGGGCGCTAAGCATCATGGGTGATGAATATTTTAAACAAGCATACCGACCTCTTTTGCCTGATGTGCATCCTCTTGAGTATGGTAATATCAACGAGTTGAATAAGGTTGACCAACATACAGCAGCCGTTTTTTTTGAGCCTATACAAGCAGAATCAGGAGTCACAGTTCCCTCTTTTGATTTTGCAAAAGCCCTAGAAAAGCGATGCCATGAAATGGGAGCTCTATTAGTGATAGATGAGGCTCAGACAGCTTTTGGGCGTACTGGTAAGTTATGGGGTTTTGAGCATTTTGGCATTCAGCCAGATATTATTTTGCTTGCAAAAGCTATAGGTGGAGGTTTGCCTTTGGGTGCATTTATCGCTAATCAAAGTGTGATGAAAAGCTTGGCCACCGACCCTGTATTGGGCCATATCACTACATTTGGAGGACATCCTGTGTCATGTGCAGCTGGTTTAGCGGCACTCCAAGTTTTATTAGATGAAAATTTGATAGTCAATGTAGAAGCTAAAGGATTGTTGTTTGAACAATTGCTCACTCACCCTAAGGTAAAACAAATCAGACGAAAAGGCTTGATGATGGCTCTAGATTTTGAACAAGAAGACCTTAATAAAAAAATCATACATCGGGCAGTAGCTAAAAAAATCTTCACAGATTGGTTCTTGTTTTCGCCCACATCACTTCGCATCTGTCCTCCGCTTACTATCACCGAAGAGCAAGTTTATGCAGTTTGTAAAACATTAAAAAGCTGTATAGATGAAGTGGAATAAACAAGTCTTTTTGCTGTTTTTTTTGCTGACATTTATGGCACTACCATCATGTAAGAAAATCGATAATCTTGCATTTAAAGAAATCAAAGTAGGAACATTAAATTGGAACGATGTCTTTTTTATAAACGAAAAGGAAGGCTATATCTGTGGTGGAAAAATGTACGAGTTGGGATTACTCTCCAAAACTACAGATGGAGGTCTCACTTGGTCTGAGCCGGATTCTGTTTTGTACAAAGCTTGTTATAGTTTATTTTTTAAAAATGCTCAAGAGGGTTATATCGGAGGTTTTGATGGCCTCCTTGGTCATACCACAGACAGTGCAAGAACCTTTAGTTTTCAAAACATTCCTAGCTATTTGCCGATAAATGACATTCAAATTTTGCCTAACAACACAGGTCTTTTGGCGCTGGGTTCGGGATTTGTAGATGGATCGTATGCCGTGAGCCAAAGTGCACCTTGGCCGTTTATAGAATCGCCTAAAGACATTCATGCTTTTAAAGCCTGCGCTATCTTACCCAATAATATTCACGTTGTAGCTGGATATGGCACCATTCTTCGTTCTAGCAATGGCGGTCAAAATTTTATTGTAGTGAGGCAAAATGGAGATTACTATACCGGGATGAAATTTGTAAATGATAGTAAAGGAATAGCCGTGGGCTACCAAGGTCAAATTTTGATGACAGAAAATACTGGAAGCTCGTGGTCGGTAGTCAAAAAAATGAATCATCCTTTTGAAACGCAAGACCATTTTTTAGCTGTTGATTTTTATGATGATTTGCACGGATTTGCGGTAGGCGAAAGTGGTCTGATGATGGGCACTTCAGATGGGGGATATACTTGGAAAAAGGTTAAACAATTTACGGATAAAACGTTGAGAAGTATTGATATGTTATCAACAAACTCGGGTATTATAGTTGCAGAAAAGGGCAGTGTTTTTTATTTTCAACCACAACCATGAGCAAACTTTCACTTCAAACACCGTTGATTTATATAAAAGGAATAGGCCCTCAAAAAGCAGAGGTCTTCGAAACGGAGTTGGGTTTGAAGCTGGCTGGAGATTTGCTTCATTATTTTCCCTATCGATATGTAGACAGATCAAAAATTTATAAGATAAAAGACATAGGGCCCGATACGCAGTATATCCAACTCAAAGGGAAGATAAAGAGCACTGTAGAAGAAGGAGCATTTCGTAAAAAGCGATTAAAGGCTATTTTTCAGGATGAAAGTGGCACTATGGAACTGGTGTGGTTTCAGAGTGTGGAGTGGATAAAAAAGACGATAAAAACACAAGTAGAATATGTAGTTTTTGGAAAGCCAGTTTGGTTTAATGGCTCCTACTCTATTTCACATCCCGAGATGGAGCTGGCCTCCGAAAGCGCTCTGGAACACACACTTGGACTTCAACCGCTATATTCTTCTACTGAAAAAGCAAAGAGGCGCTTTGTAGATTCTAAGGCTGTGCAAAAAGCATCAAGATATCTTTTTGATAATCTGCATCCATCTGAACTTGAAGAGTTTTTGCCAGATTCCATTATTCGGGATTTGAATTTAATCTCGAATTATGAGGCGTATTTAAATATTCATTTTCCGAAAACAGAAAAGTTGCTTGCAGACGCACAACAAAGAATTAAGTTTGAAGAGCTATTTCTTATTCAGCTTCGGCTTCTGAAACTAAAACATACCAGAGGTAATACCATAAAGGGCATTTATCTAGAAAAAATAGATGAGGTTTTTGATGTTTTTTATAAAACAAAATTGCCTTTTGAGTTGACCAACGCTCAAAAACGAGTCCTCAAAGAAATAAGACGAGATACCCTTTCGGGCAAACAAATGAATAGACTCCTACAAGGTGATGTAGGAAGTGGGAAAACAATAGTGGCGCTTTTAACGATGCTCATGGCTATTGATAATGGCTATCAAGCTTGTTTGATGGCTCCTACAGAAATATTAGCACAGCAGCATTTTGATAGTTTGTCTCCGCTACTTCAAGGACTAGGGGTAGAGATGGCTCTGCTCACAGGCAGTGTAAAAGGCAAATCAAGAAAGTATATACTACATCATCTAGCAGAACGCGATATAAAAATAGTAGTCGGCACCCATGCACTTATCGAAGAACAAGTAGTCTTCAAACAGCTGGGAATGGTGATAGTAGATGAGCAGCACAGATTTGGAGTAGCACAGCGAGCCAAGCTGTGGGATAAGGGGAAAACCCCTCCGCATGTTTTGGTAATGTCGGCTACGCCCATTCCGCGAACATTAGCGATGACTCTTTATGGTGATTTAGATGTATCAATTTTAGATGAGTTGCCACCAGGCAGAATGCCCATAAAAACTCTGCACCGCACCGATGCACAACGATTAGCTGTTTTCGGATTTATAAAACAACAAATAGCCGAGGGTAGACAGGTGTACGTAGTTTATCCGCTGATTGAAGAATCCGAAAAGCTTGACTTAAAAGACCTGATGGATGGATATGAAAGTTTGTGCCAAGAGTTTCCAAGACCAACATATCAGATAGGAGTAGTGCACGGCAGAATGAAAGCAGCAGATAAGGACTATGAAATGCAGCGATTTTTGAAACGAGAAACACAGCTATTGGTAGCCACTACAGTGATAGAAGTAGGCGTAAATGTTCCGAATGCATCACTTATGATTATTGAAAATGCAGAACGCTTTGGCCTATCCCAGCTCCATCAGTTAAGAGGGCGAGTAGGAAGGGGAGAGTCTCAATCGTTTTGTATTTTGATGACTGCTCCAAAACTCAACTATGAAGCATCTAAAAGAATAAATGTAATGTGCCAAACAAATGATGGTTTTAAAATAGCTGAGGAAGATTTGAAAATCAGGGGACCCGGTGATATAGATGGCACACAACAAAGTGGAGCAGTAGCGCTAAAACTGGCTAATATCGCAGAAGATGGAAATATACTAGAAATGGCGAGAAACAAAGCATATGAAATCATAGAGCAAGACCCCCATTTAACAATGCCAAAGCATTTATCCTTGCGTAATTATGTAAACACCCATTTGCAACATAATCCTTGGAGCAAGATTTCTTGATTGAACGCTAAACAAAACCAGTTAGATAATGTTTTTAAATTGAGAAAACATTATATTCACTGTTCAAACACAAAAAAATGAAGTTAAAAGTAGGTGACAAAGCTCCGGCTGTCAACTCCAAAGACCAAAATGGTAATCCAATAACACTAGAGCAGTTTTTAGGTAAAAAAGTCATTTTATATTTTTATCCTAAAGACGATACACCTGGCTGTACTAAAGAGGCTTGCAACTTTCGAGATAATTATGCCGTCTTGAAAAAGAAAGGTTATGTAGTACTTGGCGTGAGTGTAGATAATGAGAAAAAGCATCAAAAATTTATTGAAAAATATGAATTGCCTTTTACACTTATAGCTGATACTGAAAAACAAGTTGTAGAGGACTATGGCGTTTGGGGCAAAAAGAAATTTATGGGAAGAGAATATATGGGTATAAATAGGGTAACGTTTGTGATAGATAAAAATGGCGTCATAGAAAAAATAATAGATAAAGTAGATACCGAAAACAGCACAGCTCAAATTTTAGAAGCCTAATTTTAGTAATTCATAACAGCAACACATGAAAAGAAAAGCTTTACTCACCACACTTTTTTTAGCAGCATCTTTCATTATAATAAATACGTTAGAGAGTAGAACATCTCAACCACCATCGGGCCATGCAGGCAACCCAACAGCTAATGCTACCTGTAACTCTTGTCATTCGGGCAGTACCATCACAGATGCTACGCAGTTTACCATTCGTATGGCAAAGCTACAAACCGATTTGCCCAATGCATCATCTATTGTTACCTCCTCATCAACATTTCAGCCAGATTCTAGCTATTTTATATCGCTTACGTTGAATGGAAGTGCCACTGGCAACAAATTTGGATTTCAGTTTTTCCCATCAAACGCTAGTGGAGCATTACAGGGCACTCCTTCTTTATTAATAGGAACAACAACAACATCTCTCGATGGAGGATATGTGGGTCACCTAAATGCCAATAGCACGAAGTCTTGGACGTTTAGATGGAGAGCACCAAATGCTTTAAGTGCTGTTACTTTTTATTATGTAGGATTATATGCTAATGGAAGTGGAAGTGGTGGCGATGCAGTTTATGGAAGTAATGTAACGTTACAGGGTTCTGCACCATGTGTCCCACCTTCTACTCCAGTTATTTCTGGTAATAGCGTATTTTGCACAGGAGGCTCAAATTCTATTTCTGTCCCTGCACAATCAGGAGTTACTTTTGCCTGGTCTAATGGCGCTACAGGCACTACCGTAAGCCCTGCTACCCCAGCTACCTACACCGTGACCGC